>NZ_JAZHDB010000091.1:0-68629 GCF_036584575.1 Desulfolutivibrio sp. | reverse complement strand
TGCGCCATCCGCAGACGCGAAGCGCGACGAAGTTTTCGAAGGGGGGTCAAGGGGGAAACCTTTTTCAAAAGGTTTCCCCCCTTGCCGCCGCAGGCTATTCCAGCACGGTGCTGTCGCCGGGGGCGGCGTAGCAGAAGACCGGGATGTCGGGGGCGTCGGGCGGGCTGGCCTCGGCGATGCGCGATGGCAGGGTCCACAGCCGCGAGGCGTCGCCGAAAAGATGCATGGGGATAAGGAGCCCGGGGCGCACGGCCTGTGCGAAGGCCACCACGCCGCCCAGGGAGTCGAGGCGGAAGTCGCAGTTGGTGAAGGCCACGTCCGGGGCGAAATCCGCGATGCGGGCCAGGGCGTCGGTGAAGAAGCGGCAGGTTTCGGCGCGGGCCCGGTCGGGCAGGGTGGGCCAGTCCCACTGGGCCAGGTCGCCTCCGAAATAGAGGCGTTTTTCGGGCCAGGAAAGAAGAAAGGCCACGCCCAGGTCGTTGCTTTCCAGGGTGGACACGGTGAGCCTCGCCACCTCGCGGGTCTGGTCCGGCGCCATGATCACGGCGTCCGGGGGCAGGCTGTCCGGGAACATGTCGGCCACGTCGTCCGAGACCACGAAGCGGCGCGTGGCCGCCCCGGCGGTGACCGCCAGGATGTTCGGGTCGAAGTGGTCGGGGTGGCCGTGGGAGAAAAAGACGGTCAGATCGGCCCCGTGCAGAAGCGGCGCGGCCATCTGGGCGGCCTGGGCGGGCAGATGGCTGGGGCGGGGATAGTCGAAGAGCAGCACGCGCCCGGCGTGGCGCACGACGAAGCAGTCGTGATGAATGTAGGTGATGTCCATGGGCGGCGATCTCCTGGCGGGCGTCCCGGTTACAGCCCCAGCTCGCCCCACAGGGCGTCGATGCGGTCCTTGACCTCGGGGGCCATGCGCAGGGAGGCGGGCCAGGGGCGGTTGTGGCCGTCCTGGGGGCCTTTTTTGGTGGCGTCGATGCCCATCTTGCCGCCGTAGAAGGCCAGGGGCGAGGCATGGTCCAGGGCGTCCAGGGGGCCGTCCACCATAACCACGTCGCGCCGTGGGTCCACGTTGTTGCCAAGGCGCCACAGCACCTCTGAGGTGTTTTGCACGTTGACGTTTTTATCCACCACCACGATGATCTTGGTGAACATCATCTGTCCCAGGCCCCACAGGGCGTACATGACCTTCTTGGCCTGTCCGGGATAGCGCTTGTCGATGGAGACGAAGCACAGGTTGTGGAAAACGCCTTCCAGGGGCAGGCTCATGTCCATGATCTCGGGCAGTTGCTTTTTGATCAGGGGCAGGAACAGGCGCTCCGTGGCCTTGCCCATGAAGCAGTCCTCCATGGGCGGCGGTCCCACCAGGGTGGCCGGATAGATGGCGTCCTTGCGGTGGGTGAGCGCCGTGACGTGGAAGACCGGATAGTCGTCGGCCAGGGAATAATAGCCCGTGTGGTCGCCGAAAGGGCCCTCCCGCCGCCGTTCGCCGGGCTCCACATAGCCCTCCAGCACGAACTGGGCGTTGGCCGGAACCTCGATGTCCACGGTCTTGCACTTGACCAGCTCTACGGGCGAATGGCGCAGGAAACCCGCGAACAGCATCTCGTCGAGTTCGTCGGGCAGGGGGGCGGTGGCGGCGTAGGTCACGGCCGGGTCCGAGCCGATGCACACCGCCATTTCCAGGCGTTTGCCGAGCTTTTCGGCCAGATGGTAATGGTAGGCCCCGCCCTTGTGGCGGTGCCAGTGCATGCCCGTGGTTTTTTTATCGAAGACCTGCATGCGGTACATGCCGAAGTTGCGTTTGCCGGTCTCGGGGTTTTTGGTGATGACCCCGGGCAGGGTGATGAACGGCCCGGCGTCGCCCGGCCAGGTGGTCAAGACGGGCATGATGGAAAGGTCCACGTCGTCGCCCGTGCGGACCACGTCCTGGCAGGGGCCCGAGCCCACTTCCTTGGGGAAGATGTTGGCCATCCGGGCCAGCTTGGGCAAAAGCTTGAGCTTTTTGATGATGCCCGAGGGCTTTTCGATCTCCAAAAATTCCGTGATCTCCGAGGCCAGGGCCTCCAGGCTCTCGACCTGCAGGGCCATGTGCATGCGGGTAAAAGAGCCGAACGCGTTGGTCAGCACCGGAAACCGGGACTGGCCCACGTTTTCGAAGAAAAGGGCCGGGCCGTGTTTTTTGCTCACCCGGTCCGTGACCTCGGCCACCTCCAGAAAGGGATCAAGCTGTGTGGTGATGCGCGTAAGTTCGCCAGCGCCCTCCAATGCCTTCACGAAATCCTGCAAATCCTTGTATGCCATGCTGGTATGCCTCGAAATAGGGGTATGGGTTGAAGACGGAACAAGGTGCAGGGCCTGCGAGCCCGGCCTTGTGCTCCGTGCCGGTATTTTGGGGAACGATCCTCCGGGAGGATCGGGCGGCCCGAGACGTCGTCCTAAAGGAACCGCAAAAGCTTGGAGCTGGTGTGGCGCAGCCGGAAACTGATGAGCCGGGCCATGTTGATCGCCATCTTGAGGGCCAACGATTTGTTTTCCGTGCACATCCGGCTGAATTCGTCCCTGGTCAGCACCAAAAGCCGCGTATCCTCGGCGGCCAGGGCCGAGGCCGAACGCGGCAGCCCCTCCACCAGGGCCATCTCTCCGAAGGCCCGGCCAGGGCCCAGGCGCACCAGAAATTTGGTGGAAAACTCGTCGCCCTCTTCGTGCTTGGCGATCTCCACCAGCCCGTGCAGCACGATGGCCATGTAGTCGCTGCGATCACCCTCGGTGAAAATGGTCATCTCCTTGGGGAATTCCAGAATCGACATGAAACCCGACAGGGCCTGGATGTCCGGCCACGACAAATCCTTGGCCCAGGCTGATTCGTCGAGCATCTCGCTTATCCTGCGGCCAAGATTGGGAGAGGAGAGCAGGTCTTCGTCGCCGCTGGGCATGGTTGTGTTCCTTTGCCTGTGGGGTGGGGTGCAAGAAAACGTTCTTACACTCGAAGGTTCACCCCCGTAAAGCTTCCGGCCCCACTCCCCAGCAGGGATTGCGCAAGCGAGGGCATGGACGGTCCCAGGGGGCGCGGCGCGGCCATCGGCAGAAGGCGCACCACCTTGCGTCCCAGGCGGACGGTCTCGGGCAAGAACATGTGGCGGTCAAGGCCCTCGGGAGCGGCGGCAAACACCAGGCACCGGGCCACCTCGCCGTGAAAGAGGGCCTTTATCCGAACCTCGCCCGGCCCGTTAGGTCCGTTAAGCCGGAACGCGAGGTGGATTTCCCGCGCCCCTCCCGCCCCGGGCCGTCCCAAAAGAAGCTCGTGTCCCACGGCGTCCGGAGGATACCATGGAGCGTACAGGTACTTTCCCAGGCGGGAAAGGCCCGGCAAGGCGGCCAGTTCCCGGGTCAGCCGGGCCAGGCGCCGGTAGGCGGCGAAAGCCGTTTCATCGGCGCAAAGCGCGGACAGAAACCGGCGTTTGAGGTCCACCAGATCGACGGCCTGGCCGGAGGATGGGGCGGGAGGCGGTCGAAGGCCGGTCAGTTGCGGCTCGAAGGCGGCCCGGGCGCTGGCCAGGGAGGACAGAAGTCCTGCTATGCGGCGGGGAAGAGCGGCATTGGGATCGGCGTGGTCCCGGGCGATCTCGCGCAGCACCACCACCGGATGCATCCGGATGATGGAAAAGGTCAGCCTGGCCCCGGGGGGCGGATCGGTGTCGGTGGCGGCCAGAAGCTCGAAGCCGGAGATGTCCACCAGGGCATGCCGGGCGTCGGGGCGGGAAAGCACCCGGCCCACAACCCGTTCTCCGGATCGGAACGCACGGCGGAAGTCTTCGAGGTCACGGCCAGCCATGGGAACACCTCAGGCCGATGGGAAAGGATGGGTGTGTCGGCGCAAGTCGTCTCCTCTCTGGCGCCGGGTCAGGACGCAGCCTGTTCGAGGATCAGACGCACCTCGTCCGGGGCTAGGCCCGTGGATTTGGCCAGGGCGTCGATGGACTGCCCCTTCTTGTGGCCATTGAGGATGACCTGGCGCAGGAACTGGGGGGATCGGGACACCTCGCGGGCCTGCTTGAGAAGCCGCTCCAACTCTGCCCGGCGTTCTTCGAGCTTTTCGTCCAGGGCCAGGAGTTCGGCATGGCGGCGTTTGAAGCTCGACACCAGTTCCTGTTCGAGTTGGGCGTTGACCCGCAGTTTTTCCAACAACTGCTCCTGGTTGTTTTGCATCCTGTGCAAAAGCCCCTCGGAGCGTCGCAGGCGGGAAAAAAAGATGACCACCAACACGATGAGCGCCAGTTCGCTCAACGTGAGAAAAAGGATCAGATAGGGTTCGGCGCTCATGGACCAACCTTGAAGCGGGGGCGTGTGTTAGGGAGTCGGAACATGTCCCTCATATCTTGGCGTCGATGATGTTTCCCGTCCAGGGGGTGACGTGGGTCGGCGTCGTTTCTTCTTCCCCGGCCGGATGCCGGGCCTGGCGCTTGCGGGGCTGGCGTCCGTCGCGGCGACGTTCCTCGTCCTGGTCCGTGATGGAATCGGCGGCGTCCTGTTCTTCGACCTTGGGAACCTGCTCGCTCTCCTCGCGCAGCCGCTGCAGGGCCAGTTCCGCCGCCGTGGCCTGCTGCACCCCGGGATGGATCACCTCGGCGTGGGCGACGTTTTGGGCGTAGGGCATGACCTGGAGGACAGTGCTGAGGTCGATGGACATGTCACTTCACCACGTATTTTTCGATGAACAGGGTTTCGATCTGCGCGTCTCCCAGAAATTGATTCATCACCGACATGATGTCCTGTTTAAGGGCGTCGGCAACCTTCACGTCGTCCAAAAAAATCAATTGTTTATTTTTAAGATAATAATACACGGCATCCCGAAGCACAACCGTGTTCCGGGCAAGTTCCTTCTCGAGATCGGGATTTTTGGCGCCCGCGGTGAACTGGAGGCTGACCAGGAACGACTCGCCTTTTTCGTTGACCTGCTCCACGAGGAAGGGCTCCATGACCACCACGACCTCTTTTTCCTCGGGCGTGGGAGGCTGTGCGGGTGTTTCCGTGGGGGCCTGCGCAGCCTCCTCTTCGATTGGCGGCGGGGGCGGGGCCTCGTCTTTTTTTTCGGAGAAAAACAGGAAATAGGCAGCGGCGGCCAGGATGACGAGCACAAGTCCGGCGCCGCCGAAGAGAATGGCTTTTTTCTTCCACCAGGGGGAAGGCGCAGGCGCATCGTCCGTGCGGACGGAATCCTCCTCGGGGGCGGGAGGCGGCTGTTCGTCTTTTTCGTCTTCCAGAAACGGCGCGTCGTCCAGGTCCAACTCGACCTTTTGCAAGGCTTTGGGCAACTCGTCGCTGAGCTCCGTGTCGTCGAGCTTGGCCTTGGTCAATCCGGCGTCAACCGGATCGTCCATGGCCGCAGGGGCTTTCGCGGAGGATGAGGCGCCTTTGTCCTTGCTCATGATGCGCGGCGGGTGTCGCGTTCCCGGGGTTCCCTCACGGGAGATTCCGGGGCGACGGGCTGAACGTGTTGACCTTCATGGGCGACGCCTGCGATCAGTCGATGCCGAAGTCGGTCTTGAATTTTTGCCGCAATCTGGCCAGGGCCTGGGAATGCAGTTGGGACACCCGGCCCTCGGTGATGCCCATGACCTCAGAGGTCTCGCGCATGTTGAGCTCCTCGCCGTAGTACAGGGAGAGCACCAGCTTCTCCCGGGGCGTCAGGTCGTCGATGAGCCCGGCCAGCTTGTCCACCAGCTCCTTGAATTCCGTCGACTTGAAGGGCTCGTTGTCGTTTTGGTTGATCTTGTAGGAAGACAGGTTCTCGGTAATGGCGTCCAGGCTGATGCACAACTGGTTTTGCAGGGCCTCCATGCTTTGGGAGACCTCGCGGATGGTCAGCCCCGAGGCGTCGGCCAGGGCCTCCACGGAGGGGGATTCGCCGTGCTCGTGCTCCAGGCGGCGGATGAGTTCCTCAAGGGTCCGGATGCGGTGGCGCTGGCCGCGTGAGAAGCGGTCCATGCGCCGCAGTTCGTCGAGCATGGCCCCTTTGATGCGGTTTTCGGCATAGGTGTCGAACTTGATGTTCAACTCGGGGCGAAACCGTTTCAAGGCCTCCATGAGCCCCAGGGATCCGGCGCTGATCAGTTCCCCAAGCTCCACGCTCTGGGGGAGCTTGGCCTTGAGGCGCAGGGCCAGGATTTTGGTTTTGGGCGCAAAATGCCTGACGATCTCCTCCCGGTCGCGGAGATCGAAGTCTTCCCAGGCGGTTTCCCCAGAATCCAGCCTAAGCCAGGGGCTGTTCCTGGAAGAGGAGCTTTTTCCAAAAGAATTTGATGTTTCCATCGAGGGTTGCCGGGATATCCCAGGTAGTGATGGTCCGGGCGATGTCCTCCAGTTTCCTGCTGGCTGGGGCCCCGGGGGAATCGACGCAAAAGGGCTTCTGCCGAATGACTGCGGCCCTGACAGCCGGATCCTGGGGCACGAATCCCGTGAAGTCCAGGGAGATGCCGCTGAGGAAACGGTCGCAGGCCTGATAGAGTTTTTCGTACACCACCATGGCCGCCTTGGCGCTTTGGGCCATGTTCACCAACACCCGGAACCGATTCACGGCATGGTTGATGTGCATGACCTTGATCAGGGCGTAGGCGTCGGTCAGGGAGGTGGGTTCCGTGGTCAGAACCAACAGTCGTTCCCGGGCCGCCAGGTTGAAATAAATGACATTGTCGCTGATCCCCGCCCCCGTGTCCACGATAAGATAGTCGATGCGGTTTTCGAGGTAGTCCATGGCCTCCAAAAGCTCCAGCTTCTGGCCCGTGGACAGGGTCAGCATTTCCCCCACGCCCGAGGAGGCGGGCAGGATGGAAAAGCCGTAAGGGGTCTGGCACAGCACGCGATTGAGGGTCACGCCCTCGTGGAAAAGATGGAAGAGATTGAGTTTGGGGGTCAGGCCAAGCAGCACGTCCACGTTGGCCAGTCCCAGGTCCGCATCCAGAATGACCGTGCGCTTGCCCATGCGGCTCAGGCAATAGGCCAGGTTGACCGAGAGATTGGTCTTGCCCACGCCTCCTTTGCCGGAGGTGACCGAGAAGACCAGGGGGAGTTCCGTCTGGGCCGTCACTGCGTATGCTCCACGTCGCGCCGTCATCGGTAAGAGACGACGCTTGTCTTTGTTTTCTGCGGGCGTCGCCGTGGGGAGGTTTGGCCGCATGATCCCCTACGCCGCGCTTTTCGCCGTCGTGGCGCTTTGTTTCGTGCCTCGTCCGGGTTGGGAGTCCCTGGCGGTTTCGCCGGGGAACTGGTGCTTGAAGATGAGTTTCCATACGTCGGTGGCGGTGGCCGTCGTGAGGTTCCGGTTCAGTTCAGGTCCATGGGACAGGGCCGAGACCGGCAGATCCACGGCATGCGCCACATTGATCAGAGTCCCGAAATTACAGGCTTCATCAAGCTTCGTCCAGACAATACTGCCCGGCGCGCTGGCCCGGTAGCGGGCCGCGAAGGACCGGAGCTGGGCCGTGGCGCAGATGGGGCTCAGCGCCAAGTGTACGGCCACGCCGGGATGTCCGGCCATGCCCAGGGCGCGCAGGCGCTGGTCCATGCTTTCTTCGCCGCGCAGGCAGGGCATTTCCGCAAAGGCCCACCCGCTGGGCCCAAGACTTTCCCACAGGGTCCGGAATTCTTCTGGGCTGGTCACGCTCCTAAAGGTGATGCCCGAAAGCTCGGCATAGCGTTTGAGCATGGCCGAGCCCGTCGAACCGTCCCACAGGGCGGCCACCGTGACCGGCGTATTCGGATGTTGGCGTTTTCTGGCCAGGGCCAGGCGCAAGACGGCCGTGGTCTTGCCCGCGCCCGAGGGGCCGACCAGGACGTGGACGCGTTGGCCCCAACTGTCCGAGGGCAGGGGCTTGATCCCGACCATGCGGGACAGGGCGGGCAGGACGGTGCGTTCCCCGCAGTCGGTCAGGGACCGGAACAACGTCAATAAAACGGCATCCTCCACGCCTTCGCGTTCCAGGTATTGCAAAGCCAGGCGTTGGCGGGGTTCGAGCCTGTCAAATTTCAGACCAGGTTTGAGCAGGGCCATCATGTGGTCGCGAATTTCGTCCCATTCCCGTCGCCAGCCGTCGCCGGAGGCGGCGCCGGGAAGGATCATGTCGGCCATCGGGTCCGTTTCGGGCCTGGCGGCTGCGGGACGGTTCCGTGCGCCGTTCCCCTTGGCCGGGGCGGCGGGGATGGTCAGCACCTTCTCCCGGGCAGCCGTCTTGGGGGCCTCCTCGACCGACTCCACGGCGGCCATGATCTCACACAGGCATTGGCCGTTTTCCCGCACGGTCTGGTTGCTCAGGATGACCGCATCCGGACCCATTTCGCTTTTGATCCTGGCCAGGATCCGCGCCATGTTCTTGTCGCGAAAGGTTCTAACCCGCATTGTTGATTCCTATGGTGGCAAGGGATTGGAGCTTTATCTCGCCGGGAATTTCCGCCTGTGAGATCACCGGGAGGGTGGGCACAAACCGCATCAGAAGCTGCGCCAGGTGCGGCCGGGAGACGGGCGACGTCAGAAGCACCGGCTGACCTTCCACGGACAGAGCCTTGTCCATGGCGTTTTTGATGGCCTGGATGATCTTTTGCGCCGTCATCGGTTCCATGGCCATATAGGTGCCATGGTCGGTCTTGCGCAGGCTTTCCTGGATGCTTCCCTCCACCTTGGGGGAGAGGTTGAAGATGGGCAGGGAGCCTCCGGGCGACAGGTACGGCTTGACGATGGTGCGTCCCATGCGGGAACGGACGTATTCCGTGAGCTGGTCGGGATCCTTGATGGAGTGCCCATAGTCGGAAAGGGTCTCCACGATGGTCAAAAGATCGCGGACGGAGACGTTTTCCTTGACCAGATTCTGCAACACCTTTTGCACCGAGCCCAGCCCCAGGACGCCGGGCACCAGATCCTCCACGGCCTTGGGGGCGCGCTTGGCCAGGTTGTCCAAGAGGACTTGGGTCTCCTGGCGGCCCAGGAATTCATGCAGATGGCGGCGGAAGACCTCGGTTAGGTGGGTGGCGATGACGGTCGCCGGATCGACCACGGTATAGCCGGCCAGCATGGCCTCTTCCTTCTGGGCCTCGGGAATCCACAGGGCCGGGAGGTTGAAGGCCGGTTCGCGGGTCTCCACGCCGCGGATGCGGTGCTTGGCGTCGCCCGGGTCCATGGCCAGGTAGTGGTCGATGAGAATCTCGGCCGAGGCCACCTCGTTGCCCTTGATGAGCACGGTGTACTGGCCGGGCTTGAGCTGGAGGTTGTCGCGCAGGTGCAGCGACGGGACGATCAGGCCCATGTCCAGGGCGAACTGGCGGCGGATGGAGCGGATGCGGGCCAGAAGGTTGCCGCTTTGATCCTCGTCCACCAGCGGGATCAGGCCGTAACCCACCTCGAGTTCCAGAAGATCCAGGGGTAAAAGGGCCTGCACTTCCTCCGGGGTCTCCAACTCCTTTTTCTTGTCCTTGTCCTTGCCCTTGCCCTTGGCCTCGCCGCCGCCAAGCAGTTCGCGTTGCTTGTCCGAGGCCATGGAAACCCCGTAGATCAGGGCCGCCATGGCCAAGAACGGCAGGGTGGGCATGCCCGGGACGATGGCGAAGATCACCATGATGCCGCTGACCAGCCGAAGGGCCCGGGGATGGTAGGTGAGCTGGGCGATGAATTCCTCGCCCATCTTGGCCTCGGAGGCGGCCCGGCTGACGATGAGGCCGGCGGAGGTGGAGATGATGATGGACGGGATGATGGAGACCAGACCGTCGCCGATGGTCAGGATGGTGTAGGTCTGGGCGGCGTCGGCCCAGTCCATGCCTTTCTGGATGACGCCGATGCAAAAACCGCCCACGATGTTGATGGCCGTGATGAGGATGGTGGCGCTGACGTCTCCCTGGACGAACTTTCCCGCGCCGTCCATGGCCCCGTAGAAATCGGCCTCTTTGCGGATGGTGTCGCGGCGGGTGGTGGCCTCGACCTCGTCGATGAGACCGGCGTTCAAATCCGCTTCAATGGCCATCTGTTTGCCGGGCATGGCGTCCAGGGTGAAACGGGCGGCCACTTCGGCGATGCGCGTGGTGCCCTGGACGATGACCTTTTTGTTGAGCGAGAACAGGATCAGGAAGATGACGACGCCCACGAAGTAGTTGCCGCCGACCACGAACTGGCCGAAGGCCTCGATGACGTGTCCGGCGGCCGCCGTGCCTTCGTCGCCGTGCAACAGGATCAACCGGGTGGAGGCCACGTTCATGGACAGCCGAAGGAGGGTGGTGACCAGGAGCAGCGACGGATAGATGGAAAATTCCAGGGGCGTGGTCATGAACATGGTGGTGACCAGGACCACCAGGCTTACGGAGATGGACAGGGTGAGCATGAGATCGATGAAAAACGGCGGAATGGGAACCAGCATGACGAACAAAATGATCACCACGCCGCCGGCCAAAAGGATGTCGCCCTGCTTGGTGAACTTTTCGTAGTTGAATGAAACCGTCTTCAGTGGTTTGGCCATCTTTTTGACACCCGTGGTGGTTCTGTCGATTGCCCGTGTTAGCGGCTTTTTCGCCGGAATTTGTCAAGCTGGGCCAGGATGGTGGCCACGGCCTGGTACAGTTCCAGGGGGATGGTCTGCCCGACTTCCACGGACTTATACAAGGCCCGTGCCAGGGGTTTGTTTTCGCGGATGGGGATGTGATGTTCCCGCGCGATTTCCTTGATTTTTTCGGCTAGGTGGTCGAGCCCCTTGGCCAACAGGAGGGGGGCCGGGGAGACCATGGGGTCGTAACGCAGGGCACAGGCGATATGGGTGGGGTTGGTGATGACCACGTCGGCCTTGGGAACGTCGGCCAGCATGCGTTTCTGCATCATCGCCATCATTTTCTGCCGCTGTTTGGCCTTGATCTGAGGATCGCCTTCGGCCTGTTTGCGTTCGTCCTTGACCTCGTCTTTGCTCATTTTGAGATTTTCGGAATAGCTCCAGCGTGAATACCAGACATCGGCTATGGCGATGAGCACCATGGGAACCAGGGCATAGAGCACCATGGTCATGCCGGTCCCCAGGAGATAGGTCGCAAATCCCTGGGGAGTCTGGTAAAACAGGGGGACGAAGTTGGCGAATTCGTGTTTGAGCACCAGATAAGGCGCCACGGCGATGGCTGTGGCCTGGGCCAGTTGTTTCCCCAGCCGGAAAAGCGTTTCCGTGCTTATGAAAATCCGCTTTATGCCGGCCATGGGATTGAAGAGGTGGCTGAAATCGGGATTGAACAGTCTCGAATACCACAGCTTGCCGACCTGGATGCGCTGGGTGATGTAGGCGGCCACGGCAATGGAAAGCATGATGGGCAAAAGCATGACGGCCAGCTTTTTGGAAATCATGACCATGATTTCGTAGACGCCGCTTGCGGTGATGGTCGTGGTGAATCCTGTTTTGAAGGCCCAGATAAATATCTCCCGCATTTCCTGGTCCATCCGGACAATGAAGAAGTTCAGGGCCATGAGCCCGACGAACAACACGATGATTTTCGGGAGTTCCTGGCTTTTGGCGACAGACCCTTTCTTTCTGGCCTTGCCGACGCGTTTTTGTGTCGCGTTTTCTGTTTTACTCGGATCTTCTTGTTTGCCCATGGCGGCGCCTTGTGCGATGCGGCCTTATCGGGCCATCATCCCGAGCTTTTCAGAATGGCGTTGTAGATGACGCCCATTTCCAGGATGTAGTCGCCGACATATCTGGCCAAGGTCGTAAATATCAGGATCAAAAACAGGAAGCCGACGCCGATTTTCAAGGGAAAACCGACGAAAAGGACGTTCATCTGCGGAGCGGCCCGGGAAATGAGCGCCAGGGCCAGATCCACCAGGAACAGCGAGGCGATGACCGGGGAGGCGATTTTGAGGGCCAGGGTGAAGATGTGGGAGGAAAACATCAGGATGTTTTCCCCAAGTTCCGGATTGATCAAAAGGCCCCCGGGCGGGACAAGATGGAAGCTGTCCCCCATGGCCTGAAGCAGAAACAGGTGCCCGTTGAGGGTCAGGAAGATGAGCATTGTCGTCTGGTAGAGCAGGTGCCCGGTGATGGGTTCCTGGGTTCCGGTCAGGGGGTCGAGCACGTTCATCATGGCGAATCCCATGGAAAACCCGATGTAATGGCCTGCGGTCTGGACCGCCGCGAACAGGAACCGCACCACCACGTCGAGCAAAAGGCCCATGATGATTTCCCCGAAGAGCATCAGTGCGATCATCCAGGGATTGCCGGGCAAAAGAACCCCGGGGAAGGACAGCTTGGGCCAGATGGCCAGGCTGAGCACGATGCACAGGGCGCCTTTTATGGGGGTCGGCAGGATGGAGCCGCCGAAGACGGGCAACAGAAACAGGATCAGGCTGACGCGCAGAAGCGTCAGAAAAAAGCTGAAGATGGTGGCGGGATCGAAATTGAAAAGATCCATGCCGCCGGGACAGCAAAAAACGGACCAGCCCGGCCGGACGCCTGGCGCCTCCGGCCGGAGCCGCGGTGTCCAGGCCTTCACCATGACGCTGGCGCCATCTACGAAACAAAGAAGACATTCAAATTGTTATCTCAACATCCATCTGCGTGGCGGGCGCCAGCTCACCTTGATGCGCCAGCAAGAACAGCCAGCTTCAGGGTCGGACTCGGCCCCTGTTCTGAGGCGGCGTGGTGGGGCTTTGGCCGGGAGGGCGGAGGTCAGTTGAGGATGTAGCGCATGGGGTTGACCGGAACCCCGTTGACGCGGACTTCGTAATGCAGGTGCGGCCCGGTGCTGCGGCCGGAATCGCCCACGTAGCCGATGATGTCGCCCCGGGAGACGGACTGGCCCTGGGACACGGTGAATTCGCGCAGATGGCTGTAGCTGGTGGAGATGCCGCCGCGATGCTCGATGGTCACCGTCGGGCCGGAGCCCTGCCCATCGCCGACGAAGGATACGGCGCCTCCCGCCGTGGCGTACACCGGGGCGCCCAGGGTGGTGCTGATGTCCAGGCCCTTGTGGAGTTCCTTGCGCCCGGTGAAGGGGGAGACGCGTTCGCCGAATTCCGAGGAGATCCACCCCTGGGTGGGCCAGATGGCCGGGGTGGAGCTCAAATAATCCTTTTTTTCGTTGAAAAGGGCCAGGAGCTTTTCCTGCCCGGTTTTTTCCAGACTGGCCTGCGCGCCCAGGTCGTGCAAAAATTTGTGAAGGTTCCTGGCCAACATCTCCTGGCGGTAGAGGGGGATGTATTTTTTGGTGAAGTCCTGGTCGCCTTCCGCCTGCTGGGGGCTGACGTTGCGTGGTTCCTGGTCGAGATTGATCATGAGACGCAGTTTGGCGTCGAAATCCCGGATGCGTTGCAGATCGGTCTCGATGCCTTTTATTTTTTCCGAAAGGCTGAGCAGTTGGGATGTTTGTTCTTGTACGGTTTTTTTTGAGGCGGCCAGCTCGTGCTCTTTGAGCGTGTAGTCGCCATAATAGGACAGCAGCACGATATTGGCCGCCACCATGGCTGCAATGGCCAGGAGGGTCAGAAAAAAGAGCCATCCCCGAAGTCGCAGTTTTCGGTAGACGCCGTGCTGGTCTTTGAAAATGACGATTTGATAATCGCGAAGCATGTTGTGTCGTCTTGCGGCCATGCCGCGTGTACCGTTTCAAACGGATCGCGCTGATGGATTTGTAAAAAAATGAAACCGGTTGGCCGGGAGGGGGCGCCTCCCGGAGCGCTCCGGAAAAGGCAAGGCCCCTTAAGGGCTCTTCACAGACCGTGGAACGCTATCGGTCGGCCGCATCCTTGTCAAGTTGCCAACGGCGAAGGGCGTTTACGACGTTGGTCCGGGATTTTTTATCCGAAGCGAACCGCTCCGTCAGCCAGGTGGCGATCTCCAGGCGTTTGGAACGCTTGGCGTGGGGGCAGGGGTTTTCCCAGACGGGGAGTTCCCACTCCCGGCTGGCCCGGAGGATCTGTCTTTTGTCTACCAACAGCAAGGGCCGGATGACCGTCAACCGTCCGGAGAAGAAGGATTCCCGGGCGGACATGCCGTCCACCCGTCCGCCCTGGAACAGGTTCATGAAAAAGGTGGCGGCCAGATCGTCGGCGTTGTGCCCAAAGGCCAGATGGGTCAGCCGGTAGTGGCGGCAGAGCTCGAAAAGGCGTTTGCGGCGCAACCAGGCGCAATAAAAGCAAGGTGATTTTTTTCGGTTTTCCGGCGAGTGGGCGCGTGGCCCGTGGTCGGTGACCTCAATGTGGGCGGCGATGCAAAGCGCCGTGCACAATCCGGCCAGGGGGGCATGGTTCGCCGGATCGAAGCCGGGATTGAGGTGCAGGGCCATAAGCTCTGTGGCGAAGGGCACGATGCGCTGGCGGGCCCGCATGACCCGCAAAAGCACCATGCTGTCCACGCCTCCGGAGACCGCGACGCCGACGCGCGCCCCGGGGACGAGGCCCCCGGTGTGCATGAGCAGCTTTCCAGCCTTGGCGATGCAGAATTTCTGGGCGTAGGACGGATTTTTGTCCTGAAGCCGCATGTCGTCCGCAACGCTGCGGCCCGCTCGTATGGCGTCCGTCATCTCCATGGCCTTGCCGCGGCGCGAAGCCCGGGGGGAGCGCTATCCCGGCAGGCGGGACGCGGCGGGAGTCCGGGGCGCACGGTCATTCCGTGCCCAAAAGGATGTCGCGGATTTCGGAAAAATGTTCGATGGAGCTCTCCATGACCCGCTCCATGTGTTCCGCCGTCAGTCCCAGCCTGGCGAACACCGTCTCGCTGGGGGCGTAGTGCATGCCGTCGTAACCAAGCCCGATTCCGGTCATCTTGGCGATGACGTCCCCGGCATGGACCAGATCCAGGGCCAGGTCGCGCACGGGGGCGGCGTCCGGGGCAAGCCGGTGCCGGACCACGTAGACGATGGGTTCGGGGAGCTTCCAATGCTCAAGCAGGAGCGCGCCGAGTTCCCCATGGTCGATGCCAAGTACCGCCCGCTCGGCCTTTTCGAAGGGGATTCCCTTGGAATAGGCCATTTCCATGATCGGTTCCGCATCCACGGCCAGAAACGCCCCGAGCACGACCTTGCCGATGTTCACCAAAAGGCCCGAGGTGAAGGTGTGGGGAGGGGCTGTCAGGCCGAGCTCCCCGGCCAGATGCTCCGAGGCCACGGCCAGGGCCGCCGAATGCTCCAGGAGCTGTCCGGGGGGCAGGCCATAGCCCTTGATTTCATATTTGGCGAAGGGGGCCACGCCCGAGGCCAAAACCATCTGGTAGACCCGCTGCATCCCCAGGCGCATGATGGCGTCTTTGACCGTGGTCACCATGCCGTGGCCGCCGAAGAACGCGGAATTGGCCATGCGCAGCAGGTTGACGGTCAGGCCGGGTTCGTATTCGATGAACCTGGCCAATTGCATCATGGTGGCGTCCGGATCGTTGATGATCGACATGATCTTCTGTACCGGCATGGGCATTTGCGGCACGGCCAGAGCCTTGGCGATGATCTCTTGGCGTTTCATATTTCCCAGCTTTTCCCGCAGGAACTGATCACCACGCGCCCGGAATCCATGTACAGGCGAACCGTCCTGGGGATGGAGCCGCCCACGTCGGAACCGGACAGGCGAAGATGGTTGTGGTCCAGGAGTTTCTGCAATGCGGCGAGGTTGGCCGCACCGGTATCGAAGGAGTTGGAGACGTTCATCATCCGGCCGCAGCCTGCGGCCTTGATGACCAGACGCTCCCGCTTGGCCCCCTTGGCGAACATGGATTTGATCATGTGCGGCACGCCGGTGTTGACGTACATGCAGGGATTGAGGGTTTTTCCCTCGCGGGCCTCCCGGGCCACGGGGAGCAGGCAATGGATGAGGCCGCCCACTCCGGTTGCGGGGTCAAAGACCACGAGTCCCAGACAGGAACCCAGGGAATGGGTGACCAGGATCTGGTTTGGGCGGTTGGTGATCCGCATGTCCGAGATGCCGACGACGATTTCCATAGCTGGGTTGAAAGCGATGCGCTCCTTTCATCCTCGCGCGGGTTTGGGTTTCGGCAATATCCGCAATCGGAGCCGGAGACAAGCAGGGGTCGGTTCCCGGAGCGCAAGACCCTGGTGGTCGCCGCCTCCCGTTAGCGGGCCGTGGGGTCGCCTGCGGGCCCGGTAGCGGTCCCGGACGGCGGCGGGGTCAACTCCTGGCGGAGCCGTTTGAGGCGTTCGTTGGTTTCGTTGTCGAGTTCGTGGCGCAACTCGTCGGGGATGGCCGTCCGCCGGGCTTTGGCCACGGCGGTGTCGCTGTTGGGGCCAATCTGGCCGTTGGCGTTATAATTGACGTTGGGCCAGTTGTTCTGGGCGCTGAGAACGGAATAGCCGCCGCTGGCGTTGATGTCCGCCGCCACATCGGCCTCGATGACGCCGTTTTTGTTCCAGTCGATCTGTCCCGCCGCATTTGCCGCAAATGCTTCTTTCCATGTGCTGTTGAAATAATAATACAGGGCCCCGTAGCGTGAGAGATCGTCGGCGCCGGTCATGCCGAGACGTTCATCCAGGTGGTTTTCGTTGAGGCTTGGCGTGTTCATCCGCTGATAGTCGAAATGCAGGGGATAGCCTGCATCGCCCCAGTGGCCGTCGATGTACAATCCGGATGTCTGGAAAAAATAGCTCATGATGCTGAGGTAATTGGGTTTGTAGTTGGCGTGGTCCGTGCCGCCGTGGGTCAGGCCCAGGCAGTGTCCCAGTTCGTGGATGAAGGTGCCCTGTTTTTCCCAGTCCGTGCCGCCGGGGGTGGTCCATTCGCCCAGGGTGACCAGGAAGTTCACGGCCGGGATGTCCCGGGCCAGGCCGCTGGACGTATCCTGGTTGTAGGAGTTGGCCCAGATCATGTATCGGAAGGCCTTGGCGTAGGCCGGGTTGAAGAAATCGTTTTTCAGGGAGTCGAATTGCAACCAGACCTTGGTGTAATCCCCCGCTTCGCCCAGGGTTTGCACATAGGTCACCTGGCTGCCCAGGACCGGATGGATGCTTATGCCGGTGGTTCCGTCCGGGTTTTGCGCCGGGGCGTTGGCGAATACCGCCTTGATGCGATCGATGACCGTCTGGGATGGGGCGAGGCTTATGCTGTCGGGGCGGACCATGTAGTCCATCCACACAAAGAGATCCTTGCGCTTCGGATCGGCCCCCATGGTCGGGAGGTCCACGAAAACGCCGTTTTCGGTGTACCCCTGGGTTTCCCAAACGTCCGGAAGCCCATCGCCGTCGCTGTCGCGGCGCCGGGCTCCCGTAATGGAGGGGACGAGGAGCAGGGGCTCAAGATCCTGGGCTCCTGCCGGGGCGTGGAAGAAGAGCGCCACGAACAGGCCGCAGGCGGAGATGGCGCGGCGAAGCGCAAGACGGTGGTCGTGCATACGAGGCCCTCCCATGGGGCCGTCAGGTTTTTTGGACCAGCAGTTTGACGAAGACGAAAAAACCCGCCACAAACATCAGGAAAAAAATCATGTTGTAGACGTGATACCTGTTCTTGCAACGCCTGCGTTCGCGCAGGAAATCGTCGATCTCCTCGTCGGTCATGTGTGATTTTTCGCGAAGCGTCATGCGTTCATAGCGAATGTAGTCTTCGTCGTCGTATTTGATCAGAAAACGGTGTCGGTTGACGAAAAAGGCATAGTAAAAAAGGTAAATGATGAGAAAAAGGCCGAGGATGTAGTGAAGGTCGTCATACGGGATCATGGGCGAGCCGGGCAGGTGTCGCGCCAGGACCGGCCGGGATGCACAGCGGCAGCGTTACTGTGGATCAAGGTCGTTGCGCCTTTTTCGTTGTGATCGATCATCGTCCTTCCGTTCAATGCGAAAGCGAATCCAAAAGAGCAAGAGCGCGAATACGGTAAACGCGATCCCAAAAACAAGCGGGCCAAACCAGTTGTCCATACCCATTCGTTCCGAAAAAGACTGCCGGGTTATGTCGCGCCGGGCCGCCGCCCACGGCCTGCGCCGACGGTGGGCGCAGGGCGGCCGGAATGAGACCGGCGACGTTTCAAGTGTGCCAAAGGTTGAACCCCGGCGCAACCGGTTCCTTCTTTTGCCGACGCTTTATGGCAAAAGCACGGTGCAATTCCAAAGGCTCTGTTCGCGAAGACAGTTGACTCCCACGGCAACCGAGGCTTTTCGCAAACCCTGCGGTTTGGGAAATCAATGGGTTAGACAACCGCCAACGGCTGCCACGAAGAGAGCCATTCCAAAAGGGTGTGAGTGAGGATGCCGGTGAGGCGCTCTTCGGCGCTGACGACGAGTGCTGGGAGCTCCTTGTCGAATGTCGCACTGCCCCAGGGGGGGGCTGCCCCGCCAGGTAAGGTCGGACGCGAAGAGGCGTTCCGGGTCTAGCGAACAGATGTGCAGGGGGTGCAAATTCTTTTTACACCTGTCTCAGCCAGGAATCCCTCTATTTTCCAGATAATTATCCTCCTAAGCGTCTCCCGAAGGATCCCACTGCCCCATTTTTGAGTTGGCAAACTTGTGCAAATGCGTCATGTTTCCCAATATAACTTCTCCGATCCGTGCATGGTGAGAGGCCGAACCCAGAGGATAGCAGGCAAACAGGCCGAGGGCAGCTCGGCCAGCGGTTGCGACCTGAACATCCTTGATGAAATTTCCTTCTTTCTTTTTGCTTTTGCCAACACAGTTCTCAACCCGTTGCGTGCTGCGGTTCTTGGCTTTGCCTGGATTAGTATAAACAATGTCTGCAAGATGTGTAATGGGTGGCTGCATTCAGGCCAGGGGAAATCGCTCAGCAGAGGTCATCGGCAATACAAAACGAGGTACCCATGATGCCGCGCAAATCAAAGCAAAGCCTTGCCGCCGCACTGTTGTCCGTCCTGTGCCATTGCCTGCTATTCTCAGGATATCTGAGCGGGCCAGCCCATGCCCAGACCAGCGACGACGCCCTCCTGTTGATGGTCCCCGTCATAGCCGCGAACGCCAGGCCCTCGGCGAAAGGGGTGATCGGGGCGGCGGGGGGCGTTTTGGCCGTGGATACCGTGTCCGTGCAAGTCCCGGCGGGCGCCTTTTCGTCCGTGACGGAACTCTCGCTCACGGGACAATCCTCCAAGCCGGACTTCCTGGGCGCCCCCCAGTCCCTGATCTGGAAACTGCGGGTGGACGCCGAAGGCTGGAACAAGGCCCTTACCATCTGCCTCGGCCAGGTCGGCGGATCGGATCGGGAAATGCCCGTGGCCCTGGCCGAAAGTCTGGTGGTGGACGCCGATCGGAGCGACAGCCGCCCGGCGATCGTCACCGGACGAGTCGTAGCGGGCAAGCTCTATGTCGATATCGCCCCGAACGACGGCGAATCCGGAGCCGGGGCCGGGATGAGCAACGGGGAAAAACAGAATGTTCCGACCCACCGGGAAGCGACCTTTTGGCGCATCACCGGCTTCGAGACCCTGCGCAGCGATCATTTCCGCCTCTACTATCCGGCCTCCATCGCAGCATATCCCGAGGATATTCCACAGCAGATACTCAACTTTGCCGAACTGGCCCGTACGAAACTGACGGCCATGGGCTTTTCCGCCAACAGGTTGCAGACCCCGGTGAACATCACCGTTGAAAAGGGCATGGGCGATACCGACGGCGAGGCTGGAGTGCCGCTCTCCGGAAAGGCCGGCCAGTACATGAACATCAACTTCAACATCTGCACTCCCGATAAACTGGAGCGCCTTAAGGTCACGGTAGGACACGAATACTTCCATATCATCCAGAATCTGTACAACCCACGCTCTGGTCTGGCCATTCGCCATCCTTGGAGCACGCCGAACTTTCTCATGCTGTCCGAGGCCTCGTCGGTCTGGTTCGAGGGCGTCATGCTGGACTCCGGATCCTACGTCTCCCAGGTCTTCATCAACGCCCTGCCCGAATTCAATCACGGCCTGGGCGTGGGGGCGAAACGCGGCGACATCCAGAACCTGGGCTACTGGGCGTCGGGCTTTCTGCGCTATCTGCGCGACAGGCGCGGCAGCAACAGCTTCGTTTACGACCTGTGGCGCGCTGTCCAGGACCAGGGGACGGGGAGTTCCGGCCTGTCCGACCTTGGGGCGCTTATCGACACCGTGGGCAGCATGGCGACCATATCCTCCAACTGGACAGATTTTCTTGAAAAAACCGCGTCCCGGAATACGGGGTATGCCAATTGGCAGCCCCTGCCCGGCAGTCGCACCCACTATCTCGAAAACGAAAATGGCGATTACACGCCCTACGCGATATTCGTCGATGACATCGAACCTTTTTCCGGACGGGTGTGGAGGGTTGTCCTCAACAAATTGGAATCCGGGGACACGAACTGGGTGGCTGTTTCCGAAGAGGCGCCGGAAATTACCTATGCCCTGTACAAGGCAACGGGCGGCTCCGGCGGTTTCGCCCGGCTTGGCCCCCTCATCCCGAGAAAACCCATCCACTTCACCGCCAGCCTGAAGGATATCATCGTTGCGGTGGCGTCCAACGGGGATTCCACCCATCCCTATCGACAGGCGCAAACAGCCTCCGTCCAGATCAAGGTCCAGGGCGAACCGCAGTACTGCCTCAACGTTCCGCCAGGATGGCCCATGGAGATCAACTCCCACACACGGATTTGGACGCATCTCACCAAAGGATATCGGGTGGCGGAAGAGACATACCGGGATGCGGCCTGCACCGATCCATCGCATGTACTCTGCTACGACATTGAATACGGTTATCCAAATATGAAGATTGAGTGGTACGAGAACGGGAAAAAAAAGGTACACTACCACATGAATGAAGATTACATTCTCCATGGAAAGTACCAATCATGGTTTGAAAACGGACAGCTCGAAAAAGAGTTTACATACGTTAATGGTTCCAAACAGGGATTGTATACGGAGTACTTTGAGGATGGAACGCTTCGTACGAAAGGCAACTACTGCGCAGGCGGGTATGGCATCGGGCTGTGGTATGTTTACCGCGAGGGCTATGGCCCCGAATGCCTCAATTTTCCAACCTGCGGAGGGGATCCGGTGTATGTGGACTGCGCCGAGTAAACGAGCCCCGTCCCTGACCACGAAGGGCCACTCTTGGCGGGGTGGCCCTTGTATGGCGCTTCCGGGTTGCCCGTGGGGCGCCCCTTTCGTCCGCCGCCTCGCTCACATGCTTCATGATGTGGAACCGGTCATGGACGATCTCCCCGTCGCGCCGGGCGCATGCTTGGGTGGTCGCGTTCCCGGCCCCTGGGCGCGGCCCTTTCCATGACGCCCCAGACGGCGTCCCAGAGTCTCTCGTCATGATGCCACGCGCCCCGGTCAGCGTGGCGCACTCGGTCAACGCGTCGATGATCAACCGCTCCATCAACAAGGTGAAACGTCCCTTGAATTCGGCCCCTGGCACGATGATCTGGAGGACGCCATCGTTTTGCGGCCGTTTTGTCATCACGGCGCGGTGGACATGCGCCCGCGAAGGGCTTACTCGACCCGGTGGGCTTCGCCATTTTTCGCCACCAGACCACGATTGGAGCGCAACCACGCCATGTCACTTGAGTTTTTGCAGGAAGTCATCCGAAACTACGGGTATCTGGCCCTTTTCATCGGCACGTTTCTCGAAGGGGAAACCATCTTGCTTCTGGCCGGGTTCGCGGTGCAGACCGGCAATTTCGGGCTGTCCCTGCACGGGATCATCCTGACGGCCTTTGCGGGGTCCCTGGCCGGCGACCAAGCGGCCTTTTTCATCGGCCGGTATTTCGGCAACCGGTTTCTCAAGCGCAGGGAAAAATGGCAGGAGCGGGCCGCCCGGGTACACAAGCTCCTTGAGCGGTACCACGAAGTGCTCATCCTGACGTTTCGGTTTTTTTACGGCCTGCGCAACCTGACCCCCTTCATCCTCGGCACCACGGATATTTCCGTCAAAAAGTTCTTTGCGCTCAATGCCATCGGCGCGTTTGTCTGGGCCGTGGCCTTTGGTTGCATCGGTTACCTCTTCGGGGATATTCTGGAGAACGTGCTCGAAAGCGTTCTCAAAGAGGTACATAACGTCGAACTCATCATTTTCGGGGTCATCGCCCTGGTGGTCCTTCTCTTCTGGATCAGGAAAATGTTGCGTAAGAAGTGATCCCGCCTTGACTCTTTCCGCTCGCCGGGTTGATAACGGAAGCGACCGCCCTGTCGCGTAGCGACCTGAAAACAGGGTGGCCATGGCTGTGACGTTGTGCGGTTGTGCGATCCCTGCCTTCCCCTGACCACGGAATCGGGTGGTTTGCCTCCCGGGCGATTCCGGAAGCGGTAGACATGGAAAAAAAGGAACCCGGCGCCTCCCTCCCCGCGCCAAGCGGCTTTTTCCGCGAGTGCCGCAGCCTCATGCACGCCGCAGGGCGTTCGCTTGGCGGCGTTGTCGCCGCCAGGGAGCGCGATTTTCTTTCCCTGGGCGAGCGCCTGCACCATTTACGCTCCAAATCCGAGGAACTTGCCGAACGCGCCGCCGCCTTGGCCGCCACGACCTCCGGCGAATCCATGGATGAGGTGTTGGGCAACCTCTCCACGGAACTCGAACAGATGACCGGCGTGTGCGAGATGGGCAACAGCCGGGAGAGCCTGGAGGAGTTGACCTCCGTCCGCGGGATCGTGGCCGATCTGGAGAAGATTTCCAGCGAATTCGGCAGGATTGTGAAACGACTGTCCATGCTGGGCATCTCCACGCGCATCGAAAGCGCCCGGCTGGGAACCCAGGGCCTGGGATTCAGCACCCTGTCCGACGACGTGGAGAAGCTGGCCGCCAACATCATCGGCTATGCCGGACAGATAAACGAGCGCAACCGGGCGTTGCGCGGACTGGTGGATGAGGCCGAGGTCAAGACCAAGTCCGTCGTGGACAGCCAGGAGCGTTGTTCCTCGGTCATTTTTGGCGGACTGCATGAGAATATCGAAACCCTTTCGAGGCTGGCCGCCACCTCCGCCGCCCTGTCCGAGACCATTTCCGACAAGACCAGGACCGTCACCGAAAACGTCTCCAGCGCGGTGTTGTCCATGCAGTTTCACGATATCGTCCGGCAGCAGGTGGAACATGTGGAGCAGGCCATGGGCGACGTGGACCAAGTGGTGGCGGCCAGGTTCGCCGACCAGCCCCTGGAGACGGAGCGGGACGGATTCGGGGACGAGGACCGGGAGGTGGTGGCCTGGATCGGGGACGTGCTGGATTTGCAGTGTTCCCAACTGGGCAATGCCCGGGAACGGTTCGTCAATGCCGTGGAGACGCTGGTCGAAAATTTGCGCGACATCGCCGAAAGCATCATGTCCATCGGGGGCGAGGTTCTGGGTGTCGCGGGGGATGACCGTAGCGGCGCGGACCTTGGCCGGGTGGCGCAGGATGTGGCCCAGGTCAAGGACGCGCTTCGCGGATTCGCCGCCAAGGGCGAGGAACTGGCCGGAATCATGAGCTCCGTGGCCGGGACGATTTCCGAGATGAGCGGGTATGTGGGCAAAATCGAGGACGTGGGCTCGGAAATCGAGCTTATCGCCATAAACGCCAGCATCAAGGCCGCCCACACCGGGGAGCAGGGCGCCGCCCTCGGGGTGCTGGCCTCGGCCATCCAGGGATTGTCCGTGGAGGCCAGGCAACAGACCGACGAGGTGTCGCGCATCCTGCGGGACGTGGCCAAATCGTCGAACATTTTGCAGGACAACGCCAGCATCTCCTACGATGTCTCCCGGGTTGACGAGGTGTCGGCCCATCTGGACGGGCTGCTGGGCCAAATCGGGGATATGAACCGGAAAAGGACGGCCATGTTCGCCGAAATCGGCGAAAAAAGCGCGGAGTTGGGCGAAGCCGTGCAGGGATTGGCCTCCGGCGTGCATTTCCACGAGGAGGTGGGGGACCGCCTGGAGTCGGTGCGGCGGGATCTGGACGCCTTTCGCGCCCTGTCCAAGCGGATCGTGCCGGTGGAAAGCGATGTCAGGCGTCCCGACCGGCTGCGTGAACTCTTTGGCCGATACACCATGGAGGCCGAACGGGACGTGCATGAGTCCGTGTTCGGCGCGGCGGGCATGGCGGAAAAGAAGGACAACCGCTCGAAAGCCACCCCTGACGCCGGTGGCCTGGGCGACAACGTGGAGCTTTTTTGATTCAGGACATCGGTGTCTTTCTTGCTGGTTTCGAGTGGCTGGGATATGAAAGACACAGGCGTCACAGCGGAAATCATGCCGCATGCGGCGACTTGTCATCAGGGGGGGCCATGGGGTTGCATGAAGTGCTTCGGGACGATGTCGGCGTCACGTTGCGTCTTACGGGCGCCTGGACCGTGGAGCACGCTGCGGCCCTGCGCCGGGAGCTCCTGGACCTTCTGGCGGAGACGGACATGGCGCGTCTGGACGTGGCCGGGGTCGAGGCCGTGGATGCCAGCCTTTTCGAAGTGGTGCATGCGGCCTGCCTGAGCGCCGCCCGGGACGCCAAGCGGATACAGAGGGTTGGTCCGTTGTCCGACGCCGCACGCCAGGCCGTCAGAGTGTCGGGTTTTGTGGAAAACGGCATGTTTGCTGAATTTTGGAAAGACGAGGAGAGGCATGACCAAAACGATCATGACCGTTGACGATTCGGCGAGTGTGCGGCAGATGGTCGGATTCACCCTCAAAAAAGAGGGATATTCGGTCATTGAGGCCTCGGACGGCAAAGACGCCCTGGGCAAGCTCAGGGGGGCCGTGAACATGGTCATCACCGACCTGAACATGCCCAATATGGACGGCATCGAACTGATAAAGAACATCCGGGCCCAGGCGGCGTACAAATTCATTCCCATCGTCATGCTCACCACCGAGTCCCAGGCGACCAAGAAGCAGGAAGGCAAGTCGGCAGGCGCCACGGGGTGGATCGTCAAGCCGTTTACTCCCGAGCAACTTCTGGCCGTGGTCAAAAAGGTGCTCCGGTAACCACTGCCAGGCTGGGCGCTTTCTCCCCGGCGACAAGGACGCCATATGTCCCAGGACGACATGCACCGCATGGCCTTTCGGGAAGAGGCAGGCGAGCTGTTGGGAGAGCTTGAGGCCTCGCTGTTGGCCCTTGAAGACCAGCCGGAAGACCAGGATCTCATCAACCGCGTCTTTCGGGCCATGCACACCATCAAAGGATCCGGGGCGATGTTCGGCTTCGAAGACATCGCCGCCTTCACCCACGAGGTGGAGACCGTCTTCGACAAGGTGCGCAACGGCCTGCTCCCGGTCTCCAAGACCCTCCTGGACCTGACCCTGGCGGCCCGGGACCACATCAAGCTGCTTCTTGAGGCTGCCGACACGGCGGACGGGCCGGATCCCGTCATCGCCCGGCAGGGGCAGGGCATTTTGGACGGGCTGCGCCGGTTTTCCCCGGCCGCCCCGATCCAGGCCGAATCCCCGGTCGTGGCGCCGGAGACCGTGCGCGGCATGGCCACCTACCGCATCCGTTTCAAGCCCGGGCCCGGATTTTACGCCACGGGCAACAATCCGCTCCATTTTCTTGAGGATGTGGCCGAGCTTGGCGACATGCGCCGCTATCTGCACACCGAGGAAGTCCCCTGCCTGGAAGACATGGACCCCGAGGTCTGCCACGTCTGGTGGGACATCATTTTGGGGGCGCGAAAGAGCTATTCGCAGATCCAGGAGGTGTTCGCGTTCGTCGAGGACGATTGCGAACTGACCATCGACCAGATCGACAATGGCGAGACCTTGTCCGATGCCGGGGTGTACAAAAAACTCGGGGAGATCCTGGTCGAACGCGGGGATTTGACCCCGGACGATCTGGCCCAGGCCCTGGCCGCCCAGAAGCGGCTGGGAACCGTGCTGGCCGATTCCGGGCTGGTGCCCACGGCAAAGGTCGAGGCCGCCCTGGTGGAGCAAGAGGCCGTGCGCGAGATCCGCAAGGCCCGGGAGCCGGCGGCGGAATCGGCGTCGAGCATCCGGGTGGCCGCCGAGAAGCTCGACGATCTGGTGGATCTGGTGGGAGAGCTGGTCATCGTCCAGTCCCAGATCAAGCAGGTCGTCCTTGAGGGCAACGACCCCACCCTCAAGGCCCTGTCCGAACATCTCGAGCGGTTGAGCGACGACCTGCGCGACTCCACGCTGGGCATCCGCATGTTGCCCATCGGCTCCACCTTCAGCCGGTTCCGCCGTCTGGTGCGCGACCTCTCGGCCGAGCTCGGCAAAGAGATCGACCTGGTCACCTCGGGCGAGGAGACCGAACTGGACAAGACGGTCATCGAACGCCTGGGCGATCCCCTGGTGCATCTTTTGCGCAACAGCATCGACCACGGCGTGGAGCGCCCCGACGAGCGCCGTGCAAGCGGCAAGCCCCCCCGGGGAACGGTGTTTTTGTCGGCCGAGCATTCCGGCGGTTCCGTGGTCATCAGCATCACCGACGACGGCCGGGGGCTTGATGCCCGGGCCATCCGGGCCAAGGCCGTGGAACGCGGGGTTCTGCCCCCCGAGGCCGAACTCTCCGACAAGGATCTGTTCAATCTCATTTTTCTGCCGGGCTTTTCCACGGCCAAGGCCATAACCAACGTCTCCGGCCGGGGCGTGGGCATGGACGTGGTCAAACGGGCCATCGAATCCCTGCGCGGGGCCGTGGAGATCGACAGCGTTCCCGGCCGGGGGGCGACCATCACCGTGCGCCTGCCCCTGACCCTGGCCATCATCGACGGACTCCAGATCCAGACGGGCGGGGAGTTTTATGTGGCGCCCCTGTCGCTGGTGGAAGAATGCGTCGACCTGCCGCGCGACGAGTCCGGAGAGGGGGACAAGATCATCAACCTGCGCGGCGAGATCGTTCCCTACATCCGGCTGCGGGATTTCTTCGATGTTGACGGCAGTCCCCCCGACGTGGAACAGGTAGTGGTTTCCAGCGTCGAGGGCTCTCGGGTGGGCCTTGTGGTGGACCGGGTCATCGGCGAACACCAGACGGTCATCAAGAGTTTGGGACGCATCTACCGCGATGTGGAAGGGCTGTCCGGCGCGACCATCAAGGGCGACGGAACCATGGCCCTCATTCTCGACGTGCCGGGGCTTCTGCGCGCGGCCGTCGAATCCGGAAACTGAAAGGGGGAAAGCGCCTATGGCTTCCGACGACACGACCTTAAATGACAATCAATACCTGACGTTTGTCCTTGAAAACGAACTCTTCGCCTTAAACATCGGGTCCGTGCGCGAGGTGCTGGAGTTGACCTCCATCACCAAGGTGCCGCGCACCCCGGAATTCATCCGGGGGGTCATCAATCTGCGCGGCCGGGCGGTGCCCGTGGTGGATCTGCGCATGAAGTTCGGCATGGGCGAGACCCGGCGCACGGTCAACACCTGCATCATCATCGTCGAGGTGGAGCTTGACGGCGAGTCCACGGTGCTTGGCGCTCTGGCCGATTCGGTCCAAGAGGTCTACGAGATGGAAAGCTCCCAGATCGAGCCGCCGCCGCGCATGGGAACCCGCATCAAGGCCGAGTTCATTACCGGCATGGGCAAAAGCGGGGATCGGTTCATCGTCATCCTGGACATCAACAAGGTTTTTTCGGCCGAGGAGTTGACGCTTGCCGCCGACGCCGGGCGGGGGCAACCCGTAAGCGAAGGACGCGAGGTCGCCGTCGATGCCGGAGCCTAGGCCCAAGCGCGAGTCCACCAGACCGTCGTCCATGGTCAGCATGGCCGACAAGGATTTCCGGCGCTTCAGCGAGTTTATCCATACCGAGTGCGGCATCAAGCTGCCGACATCGAAAAAGACCATGGTCGAGGCCCGGCTGCAAAAGCGCCTGCGCCTGCTCGGCATGCCATCGTTTCGGGAATACAACGACTATCTCTTCAGCCCCTCCGGGCTTTCCGAGGAACTCTCCCACCTCATCGACGCCATCACCACCAACACAACCGAGTTTTTCAGGGAATCCAAGCACTTCGACATCATGCGCCAGGTGGTGCTGCCCCACTGGGTGGCCATGCGCGGGGTGGTCCATCCCTTGCGGCTGTGGAGCGCCGGGTGCTCCTCGGGCGAGGAGCCCTACACCCTGGCCATGGTCTTAAGCGAGTATGCCGAAAAAACCCCGGGGTTCCGGTTTACCATCACGGCCACGGACATCTCCTCCCAGGTCCTTGAAAAGGCCCGCCGGGCCGTCTATCCCGAGGATCGGGTGGAGGGCATGACCTACGACCTCAAGCGGAAATATCTCCTGCGCAGCAAGGACCGTCTGAGGAGACTGGTGCGCATCGTCCCGGATTTGCGGGAGCGGGTGACCTTTTCCCGCCTGAACTTCATGGAGGAATTCAGCTTCAAAGACCCCATGGACATCATTTTTTGCCGCAACGTGATGATCTATTTCGACCGCCCCACGCAGGAGACCCTGCTTAATAAATTCTGCCGCCAGTTGCGCAAGGACGGGCACCTTTTTATCGGCCATTCGGAAAGCCTGACCGGCATGGATCTGCCCCTGCGCCAGGTGTCTCCCACCGTATACCGGCGCACTTGACAGGGCGTCATTGCAGCGCAAGCAGGGTTTCGTAAAAAGACGGAGAACAGGACCGGAGTTGGCTCGACGTATTGAGAACGTATTTGCCGACGCCGCAGGAGTCACAGTACAAAACGGACATGCGCAGCGCAGAGCGGCGAGCGCCTTCAAAGGGTGGTGAAGGGTGGAGAAGATCAGGGTTTTGATTGTCGACGATTCGGCGCTTGTGCGCCAGACGCTGTCGGACATTCTGTCGTCGGATCCGGAGATCGAGGTCATGGGTACGGCCGCCGATCCCTTCGCCGCCGCCAAGAAGATGGAGGAGCAGGCACCGGACGTCATCACCCTGGACATCGAGATGCCGCGCATGGACGGCCTGACGTTTTTACGCAAGATCATGTCCCAGCATCCCATGCCCGTGGTCATCTGCTCCACCCTGACCGAGTCCGGGTCGGAGACCACGCTTCGGGCCATGGAATACGGGGCCATGGACATCATCCTCAAGCCCAAGCTCGGAACGCGGCAGTTTTTGGAGGAATCGCGCATCCGCATCTGTGATTCGGTCAAGGCGGCGGGCCGGGCCAAGATGAAGCGGCTGGTCCCCACCCCCCCCATGAAGGTGGAGCCCAAGCTCGGAGCCGACGCCATGTTGCCTGGCCCGACGGGCAAGGCCATGTTCGGGACCACGGAAAAGGTGGTGGCCGTGGGCGCGTCCACGGGAGGCACCGAGGCCCTGCGCGTCTTTCTCGAGGCCATGCCCCAGGACTGCCCGGGCATCGCCATCGTGCAGCATATGCCGGAACAGTTTACGGCGGCCTTCGCCAAACGCTTAAACGGCCTGTGCCGGATCACCGTGAAAGAGGCCGAGGACAACGACACCATACTGCGCGGCCAGGCGCTTATCGCCCCGGGCAACAAGCATATGCTGCTCAAACGCAGCGGCGCGCGCTACCATGTGGAGGTCAAGGATGGCCCCCTGGTCAAGCGGCACCGGCCCAGCGTGGACGTGCTTTTCCGCTCGGCCGCGCGTTATGCCGGGAAAAACGCCGTGGGCGTGATCATGACCGGCATGGGCGACGACGGGGCCGAGGGACTGCGGGAGATGAAGGACGCCGGGGCCTATACC
Source organism: Desulfolutivibrio sp. (assembly GCF_036584575.1). Lineage (NCBI taxonomy): Bacteria > Pseudomonadati > Thermodesulfobacteriota > Desulfovibrionia > Desulfovibrionales > Desulfovibrionaceae > Desulfolutivibrio > Desulfolutivibrio sp. Next base: position 39,137 of record NZ_JAZHDB010000091.1, on the reverse strand, counting down.
ATCGCCCAGGACGAGGCCAGTTGCGTGGTCTTCGGCATGCCTCAGGAGGCCATCAAGCGCGGCGGCGCGGACAGAATCCTGTCCTTGACCCTTATCGCCCCGGACGTGGTGCGCGCTTGCGCCACCTGACGGGGTGAGGCCTGCCCTGGCAAGGGGTGAGGACGTTTTTTCCACAGGATATCCCATGCCTCTGGAAATCGAGCTGAAATTCCCCGTGGCCGGGTTTTCGGCCCTGCGACAGTCTCTGGCGGAGGCCGGTGCGGTTCCGGAACCCGTGGTCTTCGAGCAAAACATCGTCTTCGACGCCCCTTCCCCTTATGCCGGGCCGGATGCTTCCCCGGACGCCGGGCCGGACGCCGGGACGGTCGCGCCCGGTCCCCTGCGGGCCGCAGGCATCCTGCTGCGCCTGCGCCGCAACTCGCCTGGCGGACAGGCCGCCGCCTCCGGGGTGGTGACCGTCAAGCTCCCCGCGCCCGGGCAGGCCCCGGCCGGATACAAAGTGCGCCAGGAGCTCGAAACCCGGGTGGAGGATTTTTCGGCCATGGAGGGCATCCTGCACGGCCTGGGCTACGCCGAGGCCCTGCGCTACGAGAAGGTGCGCCAGGCCTGGATGCTGGGCGGCCTGCACGTCTGCCTGGACCGGTTGCCGTTTGGCCGCTTCGTGGAGCTCGAAGGCGACCCGGACGACATCACGGCCTGGGCGGCCCGGCTTGGGCTGGACCCGGCCTCGGCCCGCACAGCCACCTACCACGACCTGCACCTGGAGCATCTGGACGCCCAGGGGCTTGGGCCGACGGACAGCTTCGTCTTCCCGCCGGAGCAAGCCGCCCGGCTTTTGGCCGCGCCGTCGCTTGAAGAATGAACGCCCGGCGTCCCGGCCCGTCCGGGGGCTTGCCCGGTGGAACGGGGCGGCCTGTGCGGGCGCAGTTGTAAGCCGGGGCGATTTTCCTTACGGTAAAGCGACAGGGATATGCCGACAGACGGGGCGGCCGGGCGAGAACATGCCGTAGCGGCCGTTTCGCCGGGGCGGCATGCTTCAGGGCGGCGCCAGCGCCCGTTTTTCCGGCCCGCCCTCGACAGACCCGTCCCGAGTCTTATTATGAAACCCAGGGTGCGGCGCAGCGGCGTCGTCTATCATATAAAAAGTTTGAATCGCAGAAGAAGCGGGATATGACCGAACCGATCCAAAATGAGGAGCAGGAATCCGGAGTGGGGCTGGCCGACGAGGTCCGCGAGCCCAAACGCTTCAAGGTTCTTTTGCACAACGACGATTATACGACCATGGAATTCGTGGTCAAAGTGCTGATGCGGATTTTCCGCAAAACCGAGGCCGAGGCCGTCCAGATCATGCTGAACGTGCATAACAAGGGCGTCGGCGTGTGCGGGGTCTATACGGCGGAAGTGGCCGAACTCAAGGTGTCCCTGGTGCGCCGGTTGGCCCGCCAGAACGGATATCCGCTCAAATGCAGCATGGAAGAGGTCTAGATGTTAAGCAAGACACTGGAAAGGGTGCTGACCAACGCCGTCAAGGAAGTCAAGCGCCGCAATCACGAATACCTGACCCTGGAGCATCTGCTGTATGCCGTGCTTCTGGATGACTCGGGCAAGGACATCCTGACCGGCTGCGGGGCCAACGTGGTGCGTCTGAAAAATCAGCTGGAGCGGTTTTTCCTGGACCACATGGAAGTCCTGCCCAAGGAGTCGCCCACGGAGGTGGTGCAGACCCTTGGGGTGCAGCGGGTGTTGCAGCGGGCCATCATGCAGATGCAAAACGCCGGGAAAAACCAGGTGGAGGTGGGGGACGTCCTGGCCGCCCTGTTCGACGAGGAGGACTCCTACGCCGTCTATTTCCTCAAGTCCCACGGCGTCACCCGCCTGGACGTGCTGGAGTCCATCTCAAGCGGTCAGGGGGCCGAGCCCTGGCGGCAGGACGGCCCGGAGCAACGCCCGGGCGAGTCCCCGGAGCAGAAGCCCGGGGCCACGGCCCTGGAACAGTTCACGGTCAATCTGGTGCAAAAGGCCAAGGAAGGGCGGATCGATCCCCTGATCGGCCGGGTTCCCGAGCTTGAGCGGACCATCCAGGTGCTCATGCGCCGCCGCAAAAACAACCCCATCTTCGTGGGCGACCCGGGCGTGGGCAAGACGGCCATCGCCGAGGGCCTGGCGCTGAAAATCGTCAACGGCGAGGTGCCGCCGGTCTTCGCCAATACCGAGATCTACGCCCTGGACATGGGCGCGCTTCTGGCCGGGACCAAGTACCGGGGCGATTTCGAGGCCCGGCTCAAGGGCGTTTTGTCCGAACTGGCCGGCAAGCCCGAGGCCATCCTCTTCGTGGACGAGATCCACACCATCGTGGGGGCCGGGGCCACCAGCGGCGGCACCCTCGACGCCTCGAACATCCTCAAGCCCGTGCTGGCCTCGGGAACCCTGCGCTGCATCGGCTCCACCACCTACGAGGAATACAAGAACCATTTCGAGAAGGACCGGGCCCTGTCCCGGCGCTTCCAGAAGATCGACATTGCCGAGCCCAGCCGCGAGGAGGCCGTGGACATCCTGAAGGGGCTGCGTTCGGCCTACGAGGCCCACCATGGCGTGCGCTACACGGATACCGCGGTCAAGGCCGCCGTGGACCTGTCGGCCCGGCACATCAACGACCGCTACCTGCCCGACAAGGCCATCGACGTCATCGACGAGGCCGGGGCCGTGCATCGCATCTCGGGCAAGACCGGACGCGGCTTTATCGGCGTGGCCGACGTGGAGAAGGTGGTGGCCAAGATGGCCAGGATTCCGGCCCAGCGGGTCACCGGGTCGGACAAGACGCGGCTTGAGAACCTGGACCGCGAGCTGCGGGCCGTGATTTTTGGCCAGGACAAGGCCATCGGCACCGTGTCCAAGGCCATCAAGCGTTCCCGGGCCGGGTTGTCGGCGGAGGGGAAGACCACCGGGGCCTTCCTCCTGGCCGGTCCCACCGGGGTGGGCAAGACCGAGCTGGCCAAGCAACTGGCCAACGTGCTGGGCGTCAACTTCGTGCGTTTCGACATGAGCGAATACATGGAGAAGCATGCCGTGTCGCGACTTATCGGCGCGCCCCCGGGATACGTGGGCTTCGACCAGGGCGGCCTTCTGACCGACGCCATCCGCAAACACCCCCACAGCGTGCTCCTTCTCGACGAGATCGAGAAGGCCCATCCGGACATGTTCAGCATCCTGTTGCAGGTCATGGACTACGCCACCCTGACCGACAACAACGGCCGCAAGGCCGATTTCTCCCACGTCATCCTGCTTATGACCACCAACGCCGGGGCCCGGGAGATGTCCGCCAAGAGCATCGGCTTCGGCGACGCCGACACCCCCGATGACCGTTCGGACCAGGGCAAAAAGGCCCTGGATCGCCTGTTCAGCCCGGAGTTCCGCAACCGTCTTGACGGCATCGTCACCTTCAAGTCCTTAAGCCCCGAGGTCATGGACCGCATTGTGGCCAAGTATCTGGGCGAGCTCAACGACCAGTTGCACGACCGCAGGGTCGTCGTGACCCTGACCCCGGCCGCCGTGGCCCTTTTGGCCAAAAAGGGCTTCGATCCGACCTACGGGGCCAGGCCCCTGGCCCGGGTCATCCAGGCCGAGATCAAGGACGTCCTGGCCCACGAGCTGCTTTTCGGCTGCCTGCGCCAGGGCGGCGACGCCGTGGTGGACGCCCCGGCGCCTGCGGACGCCCCGGCGCAGGCGAACGCCGCAGCCGGGATCGAGACCGTCAACGACGCCAGCGCCGTGGCCCCGGAAGGGTCGTCCTTCCTTTTCACCTACGTGCCGCGCGAGTCCGGCCGCCGCAAGGTCGTCCAGTAACCCCGCGCCATCTGTCATCCTCCTCCTGCGGGGCCGTCATGGCCCCGTGGGGGACAACCTGATGGCGGCCTTCCATGCCCATCTACGCCCTGTCCGACGACCCAGGCGACCTGCGTTTTCCGCCGCCGCGCCTGGCCGAGCCCGGCGGGCTTTTGGCCGTGGGCGGGGATCTGTCCGTGCCGCGCCTTATTGCCGCCTATTCCCAGGGCATCTTCCCCTGGTACGACGACGACAGCCCCATCCTGTGGTGGTCGCCGGACCCCCGGCCCGTGCTGTTTCCGGCCGAACTGCATGTGCCGCGCCGCCTGGAGCGGCTTTTACGCCAGAACCGCTTCGAGGTGACCCTGAACACGGATTTTTTGGCCGTGATCACGGCCTGCGCCCGTGTTCATCGTCCGGGACAGCCCGGAACCTGGATCACGGCGGAGATGGTCGCGGCCTATGTGGCCCTGCACCGGGCCGGCTTCGCCCATAGCGTGGAGGCCCGCCAGGACGGGGTTCTCGTGGGCGGGGCCTACGGCGTGGCCCTGGGGCGGGCTTTTTTCGGCGAGTCCATGTTTCATCTTGTGCCCGAGGCCTCCAAGGCGGCCTTTGTGACCCTGGCCCGGCATCTGTATGCCCGGGGATGTTCCTTCATCGACTGCCAGCAGACCACGGAGCATATGGCGCGTTTCGGCTGCCGGGAGATACCGCGCGAGGAATTTCTGCAGCTTGTGCGCGCGGCGTTGGGGCTTCACGGCGCAGGGCGGGGCGAAAAGGGGCGGTTTTAGGGGAAAAGCGGCGCCCGGCTGGCCAGGATGGCGTCCCTGTCGCTGTCCGGCCTCGCCTCGGGCCGGGGTTGAGGCCCGCCGGGAATCTGGGTAGGCTTTCGTCGCCACGCCGCCACGAAAGCCTGATAGGGCGGATGCGGCCGTGTGGCGAAAATCCCCGGGGCCGCCCGTCGCAGCGGTCCCGCAACACCCTGGAGGTTCCCATGACCACGACGAAAATGGGCGTCATGGATGCCATTTTGGCCCGGCACAGCGTGCGGGCCTTCACCTCTGCGCCGCTTGCCGAGGCCGAGATCGCCTCGCTTCTTGAAGCGGCCCGGCTCGCCCCGTCCAGCCTCAACTCCCAGCCCTGGCGCTACAAGGTGGTCACCGACCCGGCCGACAAGGCCTTTTTCGCCACCAGCCTGGCCACCCGCTCCCAGGGATTCTTGGCCGGGGCGGCGGCCATCTTCGTGTGCTGCGCCGATCTGGCCGGTTACGTGCGCGACTCCCAGGCCGCCGCGTTTTTTTATCGCGACAAAAACCTCGTCACCGGCGACACCATGGACGGCATCGAGGCCTACGTGGCCCATGAGGAAAGCGCCCCGGATATGGCCCGCTTCGGTGCGGCGGCCATGAATGTGGGGCTGGCCAACGCCTTTCTCATGTTGCGGGCCGTGGAGATGGGGCTTGGGATCTGCTGGGTCGGCATGTTCAACGAGACAGCGATCAAGGAGCGGTTCGGGATCGACCCCGCCCTGCGGGTGGTGAACCTCCTGGCGGTGGGCCATCCGGCCCCGGGCGACCCCGCTCCCCGCGTGCGCAAACCCCTGTCCGCCATCCGCCTGTAATCCGAAAGGCCCAGCGCCGCCCGGCGAGTCCGGCGGCTTCGCGGCGGCCGTCCGTCACAAAGCGAACGCCCCCTGCGGCGAACCGGAGGGGGCGTCGGCCTTTTGCGGCCCGGGAAGAACGTCCGGGCCGAGACGTCCGTTATTTCACCTGCACCGTGATCTTCCCGAGCAGCCCCGAGGCCATAAGCGACGGGTCGTACATGGCCTCCACCTGGGGCGGCGGCACATGGAACGTCCCCGGCGTCACCGCGCGCAGCAGGCTGAAATGGTTGCGCCACTTCTCGTCCGGGAGGTCGGCGAACACGTTGACCCGGTCCCCCCGGTAATCCACGTAATCCGCCTCCAGATCGTCCCCGGTCATCCAGGGCAGCTTCTCCGTGGTGTCCAGACGCGGGTTCTCCACCTCGACGCCCGTGGGCAGCAGGTTTTGGAGCACCAGGTTTTCCACCGCGCCGGACAGGCTGCGCACGGAGGTCTTCTGCACCAGGAGGGTTCCCTGGGGCACGCTTTCCCCGGATAGCGGATTGCCCTGGCGGTCCAGGTATTCGCGCACGATCTCAAGTCCGGCCCGCTCGGGCTTGTAGGCCGACATCAGGGGCACGCCGCGCGTCTCCACGCTGAAAAAGGCCGCCCCGGCCTCGTAGCCGCCGTCCATCTCGATGCGCAGCACCCCGGCGTCGGGAATGCCCCGCAGGGACAAGGGTTTGTCGGAAGAAAAATCCGTCAGAAGCGTCGAACCGGCGTACAGCTTGCCGGAAAACGGCTTCTTGGCCGCCTGCTTCGCATAATACTTGCCAAGGGCCACGAAGGCGAAGGCCGCCTCCTGGGTGGAGGGATGGCGCACGGCGGCGAAGAGCCGGGCCGTGTCCGCCGCGAGTTTGGGCAGTCGCGAGTCCTTGGGCGCGGCGTCGGTCAAGGCCGCCAGATACAGGGCCTTGTCCCGAAGCGGCGAATCCAGGGCGCCGCCGGTTAAGCGTTTCACGGTGTCGGCTGGCGGCGAACCGGCCAGCAAGGCGCTTGCGGCCTTCTGGTTGCCCACGGCGGCATAGGCCGCGCCCAAAAGCCCCCGGGCGTCGGCGGGCAGGCCGTCGCTTGCGGAGTCGCGCAGATAGTCCATGGCCCCGATGTCCGCCTTGCCCGCCCGGGCCAGGACGTACAGGGCATAGGCCGAGACCTTGGCCCCGCTTCCCTCGTCCTCGCCCCCCTGGTCATCGCTGGCGGCGTTTTTGGCCAGCCCGGCGAGAAAGCGCAGGGCCCGGCGCAGGGAGTCCTCATCTACATGGTAGCCCGCCGCCTTGGCCTCCACCAGGAAATGGGCGGCATAGACGCTGGGCCAGTCCACGGCCTCCCGGCCGCCCGGCCACATGGAGAAGCCGCCGTCGTAGATCTGCATGCTCATCAGGCGCTTCACGGCGGCCTGGACCATGGCCGCGGGTTGGCCGCCGGGCAGGATGTCCGGGGCCAGAACCTTGGCCAGATCGGCGAAATACAAAAGGGGAAAGGCCTTGGACACGGTCTGCTCCACGCAGCCGTGGGGATAGGTCAGCAGTTCGCGCAGGTTTGCGGCGAAGCGCAAGAGGGGTTGGCGGCCGATGAAGATGTCGCGGCGCGCCGTGCCCGGCACGAATCCGGCCGCAACGTCATTGAGCTTGGTCGAGGCGCTCTCCAGGCCGCCGGACTGGATGTCCGAGCGGGCCGGGAGCGGGGAGCGGGCGAAGAGCTCCTGGCTGGCGGCAGCCTTTTCGCCGTTTCCGGAAACGGTCACGGCAAAGGTGGCCATGCCTTCCCCGGGACCGGTGGCCACCGGGAAAAACAGGGTCTTCTCCTCACCCGGGGCCAGGGACACGGACTTTTGGGGGGCGGCGCAGGAGGCCGAACCCGTGACGGCAAGCGTCACGGCGAAGTCTCCGGGGCCGGGGGTGTCGTTGCGCACGGCCACCGGGATGTCCACGGTCTCCTCCAGGGACAGGAAACGCGGGAAGCTCGGGGACACGGACAAGGGGCTTTTCACCCGGGTGACGGTCTCGGCCGCGCCGAAGCGGCGGCCGTCGGCGGCCACGACCATGATGCGCACCGCGCCGCGAAATTCCGGCACGTCGAAGCTCACCCGGGCCTTGCCCTGCCCGTCGGCCACGACCACCCCGGACCAGAAGGCCACCAGCCTCGAGGCCGGGCTTTCCGAGCGCAGGAATTTGCTCAAATCCTCCAGGGAGTCGCCGCCGCCAGCCAGGGACTTGCCGTGCAGCGGCGGCACCTCGGGCAGAAGCAGGGAGAAGATGTCGTAGGACTCCACCCCGAGCTGCCGCTTGGCGTAGAATTCGCCGTAGGGATCGGGGGTTTTTTGGGCAATGAGCTGCAAGATGCCCTCGTCCACGGCGGACACCGTCAGGGCCGCTCCGGAACGGGTGGTCACGTCGATAACCAGGGGCGTCCCGGGGCGCATCTCGGCCGGGGAGGAGGCAATGACCTCCAGGCGGCCCTCGGCCCGGTCAACGTACAGGGGCGCGGCCCCGAAGGCCCTGGCCACGGAACCGGACGAAAGGTCGGAGGCCTTGCGTACCAACGTGGCGGTCACATAGGCGTTGGGCATGTATTCGGGTTTGACCGGAATGCTGATCTGGCCGGTGTTGCCCGGCATGTCCATGACGAACGCCTGGCGCACCTCCTCGTTTTCCACGGTGACCAGCATGCGTCCGGCAAAGGGGGCGCGCACCTGGAAGGTGGCGGTCTCTCCCGAGGCGTATTCCTTTTTATCCGGCACAAGCTCGATGCGGGCCGGATTTTCCAGGGCCCAGGGCGAATAGCCGAAGCCGCCGCAGAAAAATTCCACCTGGCTGGCGGCCCCGGTGGCCGTATCCGTCAGCACCACGCGGTAGCTGCCCACGGTCGGCGGGGTGAAGGTCACGGTCCCGTGGCTGGCCCCGGCGGCAATGGTCTTGGCGTCAAGCAGCCTGGAATCGCGCACGGAATCGTATTTGAAACTGCCGCCCGGATCACGGCGCAGCACCGTCTGCCAGTCGTCCTTATAGAAGCGGGCCTTGAGCTCCCCGGCCTTGGCCTCCTCCCCGGCGGCGGATACGTTCACGAAATCCAGGACCAGGGGTTTGCCCGGCTCCCGGCCTTCTCGTTCCAGGCGCTTGAGCCCGGGATAGGACGGATAGGCATGCACAGGCACCCGGGCCATGGCCGTCACGCCGCGCCCGCCGCCCTCGCGCACCCGGGCGGTGATGACCGCCGACAGCGCCGCCGGAGGCCGGACGTCCCGGGGCAGCTCGGCCTCGAAGGTCTGTGCGCCGTCCGGGCCCAGGGATTCGTCGCTTTGGAAAAATTCCGTGTCCTCGAAAGAGCGCTCGGGGTCGCCGAAGGAATAATTTTCAAAACCCTTGGGGGTAAACGGGGCCTTGGTCAGGCGCACCCGGGCCTCCACGGGCAGATCTGCGGCCGGGGCGCCGAACAGGTAGCGGCTTTTGACCGAAAACCCGAGCCTCTCCCCGGGCAGGGCCATGGTCTGGCCGGGCTCGACGCTGACGCTGATGCGGTCGGGCACGAAATCCTCGACCTGGAAACGGTATTCGCCGATCTGCTCCTTGCCCGCCAGGAGTTCGAGGACATAGGGACCGGTGATGAGATAGCCGGGCAGCGGCAGGGAGAAGGAGGCCATGCCTTTGTCGTCGGTCTTGACCACGGTCTCCCCGAGCTTGCGGCCCTGGGGGTCGGTCTGGCGAAGCGTCAGCGGCATGGAGGCCGGGGTCTTTAAGCTCGCGTCGCGGACCATGGCCACGCCGTTTAAGGTCTCTCCGGGGCGGTAGATGTCGCGTTCGCCGTAGAGGAAGGCGGTGTAGCCGGTCTTGGACAGCATCCGGCCGTCCACGTCCATGCCCGTGGTGTCCGTATGGAAGGAGTCGAAGAGCAGGAAGCTGAAGTCGGCGCCCTTTTCCACGGTGATCAGGTAGGGCTGGTTTTTCTCAAGAATTTCCGCAGACAGGGTGGCCTGGAAAAGTCCCGAGGCGTCGGTGGTTCCCCGGGCGATTTCCTGGTTCTGGTCGCTTATGATGCGCACCGTGGCGCCCTGGACCGAGGCCAGGGTGGAGAAGGAGGCCGTGAAGACCAGGATGTCCGCATTGCCGCGCTTGGCCACGATGCCAAGGTCCGTGATGAGCACCAGACGCTGATCGCCCTCGTACTGCCCGGGCAGGGTCAGGGCCACCCGGTACAGGCCCGGGGTCTGCTGGGCGATGTATTTTTCCAGGTTGACGGGGGTGGTGACGGCCTTGTTTTGCGGCCCGGTCAGGGACAAGGTGACCTTCTGCAGCCGGTCGCCCAGGCTGTGGCTCAGGTATTGGCCGGTAAAGGACTCGTCCATGGCCGAATAGTCGAAATTGAGGAAGGCGAACAGGTTGTTTAAGTAGACCCGGTCGATGACCAAGTCCGCCGTGTCGGTGTTGACGCTTTTGACGGCCAGATTTTTATAGCCCGAGCGGGACAGAAACATCCCCTGGTCCTTGAAAACGGCCAAGGGATCGAGGTCCGGAACGGAGACCGGCTCCGACACGTCCTGTTCGAGCATGGCCCCGTCGGCGGCGGCCAGGCCCTTGCGCAGGGTCACCTGATAGTCCCGGCCGGGGATGAATTCGCCCGTCACGATGAGATCGCCCTCTTCGGAATGGATGCGCCGGGCCACCTCCGGGGTGATGGCCAGATGGTCCTCCAGGGCCTTGGCCGCAACCGGCGTGGAAAAGTTGATGCGCAGCACGCTGGCCTCGCCCTGGCTCTCGGCGTTTATGGCGTTGACTTTGAGCACCGTGTCCAGAACCACGGGCACCGTCGTTTTGACCTCCCGGCCAAGGGGGACGCCGCCTTTCTCGGGGACGGTCTCGGGGGAGATCACCAGGGTGATGTCCCGGGCCTGGGTCTTCGCGGCGATGGGGTCGCTGATGAAGGCCAGCTTGCGGCCGGGGGAACTGTCGGGGATGTAGAAGGAGACGGGATCGCCGTCGCCGCGCAGGGGGTCCAGGATTTTCAGATGTTCGAGCAGGGCCTCGGGGTCCACTGCACGGTTGAAGACGGCCTCGCCCTCGATGCGCACCATGCCGGGCGCCTCCTCGGCGGCGGATTCCAGGTGGCCCGTCAGGCGCGTCAGCTCGAAGACGCCGTGGGCGGCGGCGAACTTCGTCTCGCCCGTCAGACGTTGGGGGGCGGTGACGATATGGTCCGGCTTTATGGTTATGGCGTAGCTTTTGGCCGTGGCGAAGGGTTCGGACGGCTCGAAACGCAGCATGAACGGGTTGATCCAGGTCCAGACGCCGGACACGGACGGGGAAATGGCCGCAGGCTCCTTGGCCGGGCGGCTCCCGGCCGTGACTCCGGCCACGGGGTGGTCGAAGGCGATGAGCAGGGCCCGTCCCTGTTCGGCCTCAATGGACACCCCGGCCACGGTCACGTCGTCGGGTGCGGCCGCCACCGGCGCGGGGGAAACCGCCGGGGGAGGGGTGGGCGTGCGCAGGCCCGAAAGGGACACGAACTGGGCCACGACGATGACGGCCAGGACCACGATGAGCTGGATTTTCCAGTCTTTGTACCACGGAGTGCGTTCGGGCGCGGTCATGCGGGCCAACCTCGTTTCTGCATTGAGACGGTGTTGAGCGCGCAAAGTCGTGGTGCGCGTTCGAAGCGGCGTCGGCTTGCGGGGACGACGCCTGCGGTCGACGCCGCACGCCCCACGGGCCAGTACCGCGCGACACTAGCAACAAGGGCTGGGGCGAGGCAAGGCGACCGGGGGGATAAGAAAAAAATCAAAGACTGTGAGGAGATCGGGAGGCCGGGGAATCTGGGTTCGGCGGCCTCCCGAGACGACACGGATCAGCCCCAGAGGAAAAGGCCGGTGGCCTCGTCGAACACCCGGTGTTTTTCCGGCCCCTCGGCTGTCTGGAAGACCGCCTCGGCCGCGAAGATGCGGCAGCCGGGCATGGCGTGGCCGCCAAAGGCCGCGCCGGTGGCGTCGCTTAGGGTCAGATGCAGATGCACAAAGGGTAGGCCTTCCTTGAGGGACACGCTGCCAAGTCCGGCCAGCACCTCCACCGGCTTGTCCACCTCGTGGGAGACATAGCGGTGCTCGTCCTGGAGATAAAACCCCAGGCTGGCCCGGGTCAGCGCGCCGATTACCGAGACCGTGGCGTGGGTGACGCCCTTTTCGCGACAGATGGCGTCCAGGGCCTCCAGAAGATCGGCGTCCTTGGGCAAGCGGAAAAGATGCGGCGCGCTCATGTTTAGAGAATCCTCCGTTTTAAGAGTTCCGTCCGTTTTTTGAAAAGTTCCTCAAGTTTGGCCAGTTCCTGTTTCTGTTCCTCGGACTTAGCCAGATCCTTGACTTTTTTGATCTGAAACTCGGCCTGGCGTTCGTTGTTTTCATAGACGGCGGCATAGGCCAGATGCAGATGGGCCCGGAACAGATCGCCGGATTGCCCGAGCATCTGGCCGTAGGCGGTCTGTATCTCCGCGTTGTCGGGGAAATTCATGCGCACCCGGTTCATGTAGGGCAAGGCCTGGGCGAAATGGCCGGTCTGGGCCAGAAGCCGGGCATATTCGAAAAGGGCCGTCAGGTCGTTGGGATTTTTTTCCACGGAGCGCTTGAGATAGTCTTCGGCCAGTTCGTAGCGCCGGGACTTGATCTCGAAGCGGCCGATCTCGCGCAGCCACAAGGGGTCTCCCCCACCGCAGGCCATGGCCTCGTCAAAGGCCGTCCTGGCGGCGGCGATGTCGTGGGTGCGGCCCGTGGCCACGGCCAGTCCGAGCTTGTCCAGGCAGGTCATTTTGGCCCCTAGTCCCCGGTAGTATCCGATGGCCTTCGGGGGGTCGTCGTAGCGGGCCCGGATGATGGTCTGGGCGCGAAGGAATTTGCCGTCGTCCTGCCTGCGGTCGCGGATGGCCTTGGGCATCTGGTTGATGCGGTCTTTGAGGTAGCCCAGCCGTTCGGTGACATCGGGGTGGGTGCTTAAGTAGGCCGGGATGGTGGCCTGGCCCTTGAGCCAGCGCATGCGCCGGATGGTCTCGAAGGCCCCGACCATCCCCTGGGGCGGATATCCGGCGGCCACCAGATAGTTCATCCCCACCTGATCGGCCTCGCGCTCGTCCTCGCGGCTGTAGCCCAAATACGTCTGGACCGCGGCCGCCTGGGAACCCAGGATAAGCGCGCTTCCGGCCTCGGGAGCGCCTGCGGCGGCGCCCAGGGCCAGTCCGGCCACCATGCCCACCAGTTGGCCGATGGTCAGGGTGGTCATTTTTTCATATCGGCTGGCCAGATGGCGCTGGGTGACGTGGGCCAGTTCGTGGGCGATGACCGCCGCCACCTCGGATTCGTGGTTCAGGTTGAGGATGAGCCCGGTGAAGACGAAGACGTAGCCCGCCGGGGCGGCGAAGGCGTTTAAGGCATTGTTCTGGATGACCCCGATGGTCAGGGGGAAGGGCTGGGGCGGCATGGACTTGGCCACCCGGTTGACCATGTCCGTGACATAGGCCTGGATCTCGGCGTCGTCCACCAGGGGGAGCTGGGAGCGGACCAGGGCGTTGAATTTTTCGCCCAGTTCCCGTTCATCCTTGAGGGTGAACTCGAAAAGTCCGGCCTGGGCCTCGCGGGGAGATGTCGGCCATGCGCCCGGGACGAAGCGTCCCGCCACAAGGCACAAGATGACCGCCACGATGGCGGCCGTACGGCGAAGTGGGGTGCTCATGTCCTTTCCTTACCGCCGTTGGCGAAAGAAGAAAAGGGCGGGGTGGGGGAGTTTTCATTGCGGATGATCCCAACTGTGACCTGTGCAGCGGTTGATATGTGTTATTACGGGAAACTTGCCGATATATTCGTATGCTGGCGTCAAAAGTATTGTTTAGTTTATAATTAATATTTAAAAATAAGTTGACATCGGAGTTTTTGTCATGGATAGGAGAATATTATTTATACGTGCAAACAGCTGGGGGGCAAATGTCCGATGTGCTTCCATATTTACTGATTGCCATTCTGAATGTGGGCTCACTCTTCCTTTACTTTACGGGGGATAAGATAGGGAGCTCTGACGGAGAAAGCAAAACAAAATGGTATAAAGGGATAGCCTTTGTATGTATAATATTAATCGGAGGAGTACTGTCTGTGATTACATATTTTCAATCTCAAAGTGAAGGTGATATAAGGCATTATGATGTTGTAAATAAACTTGATGAGACAATAGATAAACTTGAAATACAAAATATAAAGTTAGAAATTAGCGTTGATAAGGGCAAACATACGCTTGATACGTTACTGATGACTCTTGATGAAGTAATCAATGCAAAGGAACAGATGCATATATTAAAAAATAATAGTGATAAGTCGTTTAAAGATATAGTCAAGCGGATGGTTGCTATGAATAATATATGCATACAAAAAGCAGATTTGATAGATATAATGATCAAAAGGCCAGAAATTGCAAGAAATGTCGATCTTGCGGGGGAATTACAGGGAGTTGTTTCAGATATACGTAATGCCAAGAAAATGGTCGGAGATGTAAGCGGGAATGACGTGAAGAATCGTGGTTTACTAGAAAGAAGTTCCCGACCAATTACTAGAGTGCCGACAAATTGATATGTATATAACCTTTAAATTATTGGAGGGCGTATGAAGTTTCTTCTTCCTGTGTTGCTTGTTTTGATAATCGTTCCAGGGTCTGGCTATTGTCAGAGTTACGAAGTGAAGGTTGGTGCAGAAAATAATTGTTGCGCAAGCATTCAAAACAATAAAGAAAGATGCTTGAGCAACGCTGTCAAATTAAAATTAGAACCTGGGCAATACAAAGCGCATCCGACTGGTGGAGCAGTATCACGCTATCCGTCGAATAAAGATGCAACATTGCGGAAGACACAGCCGTGGTTTTGGCTTGTCATGGTCTTTGACGGGAAGGAAGAATATTTTCTTGGAAGTGAGGTAAAATACCCTGATGCCAAAGAGGCTTTTGTGAAAAATGCCGATGAGGTTGTGGATATAAACCTGAGTGTCCAGACAACACTGTATTTTTATCTAACTGATGAGCACGAAGGGATGGATAAATGCTCAGGTAACAGAGGAGAAGCTGTACTTGAAATTGTTAAAATAAAATAAACTTCGGACAGCAAAGGCATCAAAGACATTTGTGTGTGGGTGCTTTTTTGCGGAGCGTGCTGTTGTACAGTCAGACTCACAATAGAATACGATGCAATTCAGTAAATAAGAGCATTTGATGCAACCAAACCCCTTTCAGTCACGCTGAAAGGGGTTTGCGCTTTCACAACCCTAGCGGTTCATGAGGTCCAGAAACTCGCGGTTGTTTTTGCTGCCGCGCATCTTGCCCAGCAGAAACTCCATGCTGTCGATGGGGTTCATGGGGGCCAGAAGCTTGCGCAGGATCCACACCCGGTTGAGCACTTCTTCCGGAAGCAGCAGTTCTTCCTTGCGGGTGCCGGAGCGGTTCATGTCGATGGCCGGGAACACGCGCTTCTCCGCGAGATGGCGGTCCAGATAGATCTCCATGTTGCCCGTGCCCTTGAACTCCTCGAAGATGACCTCGTCCATGCGCGAACCGGTGTCGATGAGCGCCGTGGCGATGATGGTCAGGGAGCCGCCGCCCTCGATGTTGCGGGCCGCGCCGAAAAAGCGCTTGGGGCGTTGCAGGGCGTTGGCGTCCAGGCCGCCGGAGAGCACCCGGCCGGAGGAGGGGGTCACGGCGTTGTAGGCCCGGCCCAGGCGGGTGATGCTGTCGAGCAGGATGACCACGTCTCGCTTGCGTTCGACCAGGCGCTTGGCCTTCTCGCTGACCATCTCGGCCACCTGGACGTGGCGCTGGGGCGGCTCGTCGAAGGTGGAGCTGACCACCTCGGCCCGCACGGTGCGCTCCATGTCCGTGACTTCCTCGGGACGCTCGTCGATGAGCAGCACGATGAGGTAGGCCTCGGGGTGGTTGGCGTTGATGGAGTTGGCGATGGTCTGGAGCAGCATGGTCTTGCCGGTGCGCGGCGGGGCCACGATGAGCCCGCGCTGGCCATGGCCGATGGGGGCCAAAAGGTCGATGACCCGGGAGGAATAGTTCTCGCCGCCGTTTTCCATGACGAACCGCTGGTTGGGGTACAGCGGGGTCAGGTTGTCGAAGAGCACCAGGTTTTTCGAGGCCTCGGGGGGGGCGAATCCGATTTCGCCTACGCGCAAAAGCGCGAAATAGCGTTCGCCCTCCTTGGGGGGGCGGATCTGGCCGGAGATGACGTCGCCTTTGCGCAGCCCGAAGCGGCGGATCTGGGACGGCGAGACGTAGATGTCGTCGGGACCGGGCATGTAGCTGTACATGGGGGAGCGCAGGAAGCCGAATCCGTCGGGCAGAATTTCCAGAACCCCTTCGCCGAAGATCGAGCCGTTTTGCGAGGCGCAGTTTTGCAGGATGCCGAAGATCAACTCCTGCTTGCGCATGCCGCTCGGATTCTCGACGTTGTAGGTTGTTGCGAGCTCCATGAGCTCGGGCATGCTTTTGAGTTTCAGTTCCGAAAGATTCATTCCTTACTCCGTACAAAGGGGCGTTGTATGGTGCACAGCCGTGGAAAAGAGAGGGTTTTCCCGTAAAAAATCCGAATCGATCCTGACGAAATATGCGATGGCTCTCTTGGCGCGGAAACGGTGCAGCGGAGGTGCGTTCCCCGCAGATGCCAACGGTAGTGTAAGCGGAATGACGCTCGCGGAAAAATCAAGCTCCAGTCGCTGTTGCCTTCGCGGAAGTGTCAATTCTGTAAAAAAGAACCGGATTTGGAGGGGGCACTGCTTGGCGGCCCGGGGTGTTACTTATACAATTTGCGGGCACTGTCAAGCGGGATGTGCCCTTTTTGACGTCCTGCGCGCCCCGCCAGGTCACTCCACGACTTTGGGCTGGATCACGTCGGCGAACAGTTCGTTGATGACCGCCTTGACCTCGTCCTGCTCCTGTGAAAGGGACAGGCTCAGCTCCAGGGTCAAAAGTCCGGTGGCCTGTTCGAGCAGGCGGCGTTCGCCGAAGGACAATTCCTTGTTCTGCCCGATAAGCAGAAGTTCCTTGAGAACATAGGCTACATCGGCCAGATCCCCGCTTTTGAGCTTTTCGGAATATTCCCGATAGCGGCGGTTCCAATTCTGCCCTGTGTAGCCGGTGAAGTCGGAACGGTCTTTCAGGGACTCGATGATGGCCCGGCCCTGGTCTTCGGTACACAGGGGACGCAGGCCGACATTCTGGGCGTTTCGCACCGGCACCATGAGCGTGACGTTGTTGCTCAAAATGCGGACGATAAAAAAGTCCGTCGTCGCCCCCCCGATGTCCCGGGATTCGATGCGTTCCACTTTGCCCACACCCTGGGCGGGATAGACGACTAGCTGGTCAACAGAAAACACCGTGGGGCTCCTTTGCGAGTCGAGAAGAAGGGAGGATGCGTCCAGTGTTTTTTCTAAATAACGCAATGGGCGAAAATAGTCCATGTCTGATTCAGGCAGGCTGGCGGCGGTCATGCGGGGTTCGCGGGCGGCGTATGGTTGATCTGGCCCGCCTGCCGTTTGGCCGTCTCCAAACCCTCAGTCAAAAAGAGCGTCGCCAGCCGGGCCGCGTCCTCGGCCACGCGCATGGCGATGGCCCGTTCGTACTCCGGGAAGCGCTCCAGCACGTAGCCCTTCACGTCGCGCCCGGGGGCGGGGCGGCTTATGCCCAGGCGGATGCGCACGTAATCCGGGGCGCCCAGTTCCCGGGTGATGGAGGCCAGGCCCTGGTGCCCGGCGTCGCCGCCGCCGCGCTTGATCCGGATGCGTCCCAGGGGCAGATCCAGTTCGTCGTGCATCACGACCACGTTCTCCGGATCGATCTTGTAATATCCACACAGATAGGAGGCGGCCAGTCCGCTTAAATTCATAAACGTCAGGGGTTTCGCCAGCAAATGCGGCCCTCTGGCCGGACCCGTAAGCGTCAGGTGAAACAATTCGACATCCTTGCGCGACGAGATGCGCGAGGCCTGGCCTTGCTCCCGCAGGGCGTCCGCAGCCCAGAAACCCAGATTGTGCCGGGTCATGGCATACTGGGGACCGGGGTTGCCCAGTCCCAAAATCAGGGAAGTGAACGCCATGGCAAGCGGGGGTTGTGATGCGGCCGCAGGGCGAGTCCCGGGCCGGAAATATCGTTCGTCGCCATCATGTGCGTACGAGAGGGCGGAAAACGAGGCCGCGCGTCTGCGAACACCCGGCGCGGCCCGTCCGGCATGAAGCGATGCAAAGGAGGCGACCCGGACAGGGCCGCCTCCGGATCAGGGCGATGATCAGGATTCGGCCGTGGTCTTTTCTTCTTCCTCGGCCTCGAACACCACACCCACCACGGCATAATTGTCCTCGTAGACGGCCTTGACGCCCTCGGGCAGGACCAGATCGGAGACGACAATGTTTTCATTGGTGTCCAGGGCCGACACGTCGATGGTCACCATGTCCGGGATGGACAGGGGCAGGCACTCCACCTCGACCATGTCCCGGAAGATTTCGAGCTTGCCGCCGAGCACCACGCCCTTGGCCTTGCCGGTGACCACCACGGGCACGGACACCCGGATGACCTTTTCCAGGTCCACGCCGTAGAAGTCCACATGGGTGATGCGGGGCTTGGTGGGGTGGCGCTGGACGTTCCAGATGAGCGACGGCCGGGTCTGGGGGCCTTCCTCGCTCTCGATCACCAGATCGAAAACGTGGGAGGAGCCGGTCTTTTCCCGCAGCTTGGTCAGGGGCAGTTCGGCGACCATGACCGGAATGTTGGTTCCCTTGGAGTCATAGAAGATGCCGGGCACAAGGTTCTCGACGCGCAGCCGCCGACAGGCGCCTTTTCCCTTCGTAGCGCGGGGGGTGACCGCGAGGGACAGTTGCTCTTTCATGGTGGTTCTCCTTTTCGATTCCGGCGCGGCTTTCGCGCCCGGCGTGTGATTTATTAGGTGAAAAGCACGCTCACCGAAGACTCGGTGTGGATGTTGTGGATGGCCTTGGCCAGAAGCCCGGCGATGGACAGCACCTTGATCTTGGAACAGCACTTGGCTTCTTCGCTCAGGGGGATGGTGTTGGTGGTCACGATCTGGGAAAACGACGAGGCCTCCAGGCGTTCGATGGCCGGGCCGGAGAGCACGGGGTGGGTGGCGCAGGCCATGACCTCCCGGGCGCCGTTTTCGAGCAGCACTTGGCCGGCCTGGACGATGGTCCCGGCGGTGTCGATCATGTCGTCCAGGACCACGCAGACCTTGTCCGTGACGTCGCCGATGACGTGCATGGCCTTGGCCTGGTTGGGGGCGTCGCGGCGTTTGTCGATGATGGCCAGCCCGCCCTCAAGACGCTTGGCGAAGGACCGGGCCCGTTCCACGCCCCCGGCGTCGGGGGAGACGATCATCAGGTTGTCGCTGTGGATGCCCTTGAAATATTCGGCCATGATCGGCGCGGCATAGAGGTTGTCCACGGGCAGGTTGAAAAAGCCCTGGATCTGTCCGGCGTGCAGGTCGATGGTCAAAAGGCGGTTCATCCCGGCCACGGTCAGAAAATCGGCCACCAGCTTGGCGCTGATGGGGGCCCGGGGGGCCACCTTGCGGTCCTGGCGGGCGTAGCCGTAATACGGCACCACGGCGGTCACCCGGTGGGCGCTGGCCCGTTTGAGGGCGTCCAGGATCAGGCACAGCTCCATGAACAGAAAGTTCACGGGCTTGCAGGTGGACTGGATGACGAAGATATCCGAACCCCGGACGTTGGCCCCGATCTCCACCCGAATCTCGCCGTCGCTGAAGGTGCTCACCTTGGAGGGCAGAAGCGTGCAGCCCAGGTGGTCGCAGATGGCTTCAGCCAACGCCGGATTGGACGTGCCGGAGAGGATTTTCAGATCGCCTTGGGCCATGGAGTTTTGCCTCGATAGTGGTGTGCCGGGGGCGGACCTTGCGGCGCGCCTTTGACGTCCGCTCCGTCCAGCCACGGCCGGATGCGGCGTTCCCGCGTGGCGTCCGGCCCGCCAAGGGCGTGTGGGGCCGGGCACGAAATATGGCTGGGGCGGAAGGATTCGAACCCTCGAATGCGGGGACCAAAACCCCGTGCCTTGCCAGCTTGGCGACGCCCCAGCAAGTACCGGACAATCCCGGAAAAAAAGCGCCGCAAAGCGGCGTCAGGGAAGAACCAGTCGTCCGTCAACGCCCTGGCGGACAAGCTCGGCCACGGCCTGGCGGGCCTTTTCCCGATCCCGGAACAGTCCGAACATGGCGGACCCGCTGCCGCTTAAGGCCGCACCCGATGCGCCCAGGGAAAACAGGGTTTCCTTGAGACGCCGCAGATCCGGCAGGGCCGCAAAAACGACCCCTTCAAAGCTGTTGAACAGTGGCAGCCCGGTCACGCAAAAGGGTCGTATATTTCGGTGAAATGCGCTTGTCAAGTGACTTTCCGAGGCGGGGGCGTCGTTTCCTGACTGTTCGTCGTAGGTCCGGTAGGCCCAGGCCGTGTTCACCCGCTGTCTGGGGCAGACCAGAACCAGGGCGAATCCGGAAAGATCGAGGGGAAAAGGCGACAGTTTTTCGCCGATGCCCAGAGCCAGGGCCGGACCGTCCTGGAGAAAAAAAGACACGTCCGCGCCCAGGCCTGCGCCCAGGGCCGACAACTCCCGGGCGGACAGGGGTTGTGGGGCGTGGCCGTTGAGATAGGCCAGGATGCCTGCGGCGTCGGAACTGGCTCCGCCAAGTCCCGAACCGGCCGGGATGCGTTTGTCCAAAAAAACGTCGAGGGCTGGGAAAAAACCCGTGTTTTCGCCGTAGGCCCGGTAGGCCCGGGCCACGAGGTTGTCCGGGCCGTCCAGGGCCGGGTCCGAACAGGCAAGCGTCAGGCCGCCGTCCCCGGGCAGGGGGCGGATGACCAGTTCGTCCGCCGGTTCGGGCAGGGCCAGAAACAGGGTCTCCAGATCGTGATAGCCGTCGGGGCGGCGCCGAAGGATGCGCAGATGCAGATTGATCTTGCACGGCGCGGCCAGGCGGGTTTCCCCGGCGGGAGCGGTGGAGGCGGTTTGTGTCATGGAGGGGTGATGAAAACGCGGGACGGGGAGGGCCCCGTCCCGCGCTCAATCGTTGTCCTACTTGCCGTCCGTCACCGGGATGGTGCGGAACAGGCTTTGACCCTGACGCTTGATCAGGAGCATGACCACGCCCTTTTTCCGGCCGTCCTCCTTGACCGCCTTGGTGAAGGCGTCCACGGAGGTGACCGCGGTCTGGTTGATCTCCAGGATCACGTCGCCGGGGCGCACCTCGGCCTCTTCGGCGGCGGAGCCTTCGGCCACGCCCGCCACCAACAGCCCCTGGGGCTTGTCCATGCCCAGGGCCTTGGCCTCCTGGGCGTTCATCTGGCGCAGGGAGAGCCCCAGCATGGTCTCGCTGGCGGTCTCATCCTCGCCGTTTTGCATCTCGCCCTGGGCCAGGTTCTTGGAGTCGCGCTCGCCGAGGCTGACGCTGATCTTGCTCGTGGCCCCCTTGCGCAGGATGGTCAATTCCGCTTTTTCGCCGGGCCGGATGGCCGCCACCTTGCGCAAAAGCGCGTTGGTGTCCTCAATGTTTTCGCCGTTGATCGCCGTGATGACGTCGCCGGTCTTAAGCCCCGCCTTGTCCGCCGGATCGCCGGGGATGACCGAGGTCAGAAGGGCGCCCTTGGTGTCCTTCATGTCCAGGGCCTTGGCGGTGTTTTCGTCGATGTTCTGGATGGTCACGCCGAGCCAGCCGCGCTTGACGGACTTGTTTTCGCGCAGCTGGGTGATGATGTCCTTGGCCATGTTGCTGGGGATGGCGAAGCCGATGCCCTGGCCCGAGGCCACGATGGCGGTGTTGATGCCGATGACCCGGCCGTCCAGGTCCAAGAGCGGGCCGCCGGAGTTGCCGGGGTTGATGGAGGCGTCGGTCTGGATGAAGTTGTCGAAGGGACCGGCCCCGATGATGCGCCCCTTGGCGGACACGATGCCCACGGTGACGGTGTTTTGCAGGCCGAAGGGGTTGCCGATGGCCACCACCCATTCCCCGACCTTGAGCGCCCCGGAGTCGCCGAATTCGAGGTAGGGCAGGTCGTTTTTCCCTTCGATCTTGATCAAGGCCAGATCCATCTCCGGATCGCGGCCGATGACCTTGGCGGTCAGGGGCTTGTCGGAGTCGCGCAACAGCACCTTGACCTCGTCGGCCTGGTCGATGACGTGGTTGTTGGTCACAATGTAGCCGTCGCGGGAGATGATGAATCCCGAACCCAGGGACCGCTGCTTGGGGCCGCGCTCACGACCCTGGGGACCGCCGTTGGGGCCGCCCTGGGGGCCGCCTTGGTTGCCCTGGGGGCCCTGGGGACCGAAGAAGCGGTCGAACTGATCGAAAAAGTCGTCAAATGGCGTGCCTTTTCGCGGCATCTGCTGGAAGAAGTCGCGCAGCTTGCCCTGGTTGTTGATGGTTTTGGTCGTGGAGATGTTGACCACGGCCGGGCCGGCCTTTTCCGCCAGGGTGGTGATCTCCGGAAGAGAGGAGGCCACGGCGGAGGCGGCCAAAACGAAGATGGCGAGAATCGCCAGGACGGACGATTTCAGCGTGCGGATCATGTGGTTCTCCTGGGCCGCGCGGCGTGTTCTCATGCCCCCGCAAAGGGGATGCGCCGGGGCCTGCGGGTGCGTTCGCGCATCGGGCATGTCCGGGGGATATCCCCGGACAGGGCGCGTGGCGCACCGGCGATTAGAAATTTTATACGCCACTCCCGGTCTTGTAAACCGGCCCCGCCTGGACGCCACACCTGTCGCGGAGTCGTCGCGGGAGGCCGTTTTTTGGCGCGCTTTAGCGCCGCCGGGGCCTCAGCCGTCGCCGCCATCTTGACAAGCAGGGCGACGAAAAATACTATATCAGATTCGGGCTTCGTCAAGACTGGCCGCCGCATTGCGCCTGGCGGCCGCCCCTTCCGGCTCGTGCTCCCGTAGCTCAGGTGGATAGAGCGATCGCCTCCTAAGCGATAGGCCGCAGGTTCGAATCCTACCGGGAGCACCAGGCATGTCCCAGGGACGCGGTTTGTTGCTGCGTCCCTTTTTTCGTTCGTCAGCCGGGACAAACCCCTCCATCAAGAAACGTGCCTTTGTGCATTTTCCACATTCTGCCGGGATTTGTCTTCTTTTTTTACCATCTCGGAGGATTATTTGTGCAGATTGTTGCACGTTTAAAGTGCAGACATGTGCAGGGTGCGGTTTGGAAAGGGTGTCCGGCCGGAACCGCCCGGAACCGAAGAATGCGGGAAACGCCATATCCGGCGCGGAGTTCGCCGTGCCGACGTCCGTGCCGCATAGGCCGTTTTCATTGACGCGGCAGGACGAATACCTGTAAAGAAAATGATACAGATGGGCCGTGGGCTTGTCTCGGCCGCGCCGTACGCCATCCTCCCGCGATGGCGGCGGTCTTCGCCAAACGTCGTTTCACGTCCTTCCCAAGGGGGATTTAGCGATGAGAACTCCTGCGGCGGCGTGTTGTCTGGTGTTTCTCTTTTTTTTCTGCCCGACGGCGCGCGCTCAGGAATCCGGCCCGGTGGGGCATGCCCAGCACGTGGCCGGAACGGTCGAGGCCCGCGGCCCCGGGGGGGACGCGCGCCTGCTGACCCCCACGGCCTGCGTCTACCGGGCCGATGTGCTGCATACGGGCAAGGCCTCCCGGGCCCAGTTCCAGTTTTTGGACCAATCCCTTTTGGTCATGGACGCCGAGAGCGCGCTTGCGCTGGCGGACTATGTCTACGCCTACGACAACCCCCCCGGGAAAAATGCCATGCTCTTCACCGGTTCCGTGGGCGTTTTCCGGTTCATCACCGGAAAAATGGCCCAGAAGCGCCCCGAGAGCTTCAAGGTGCAGACCCCGCTTCTGGACATCGGGGTGCGCGGCACGGACCTGGGGATTTCCGTCACGGCCGGTTCCGGGCAGGTCTCCGTGCTGTCCGGCGGCCCGGCCCTGGTTACGGACAGGGAGTTCGGGGCCACGGTGGAGGCGCCTGCGGGTACAAGCGTGTCCAAGGAGCGCGGCAAGGCCATGGGGGCGCCGGAGGCGACGCCGTCGGCGGTCGGCGATGTTTTCAAAAATCTCTCGCCCGCTCCCGCCGATCCCCAGGTCGGCGGCGGATGCTGAAAAAACGGCCCTTCAGGCGTAAGGAGAACGATCCATGCGAATCACCCCGTTTTTTTTCGCCGTCGCGGCGGCGTTTCTGATCCTGGCCGTGGGGGCGCTTGAGGCCCGGGCGGAGAAGGACATCACCAATCCCCTGACGGGCGAGGTGGTGGTCATGAAATTCGCCAAGACCCCCAGCGCCCGCGAAGTGACCAAGACCGGCCAAAAACTCGGCCGCAAAACCCTGGAAGTCGTCTTATCCGCCGCCGCCCCCGGGCAGGCGGCCAAGCTGGCCGGATGTCTGTCCGGCTCGAAATAGGGGGGATGGACATGCCTCAGCGCCAAAGCCCTCTGCGCCGGGCGGCCCTGGCCGTCATGGCGGCCCTTTGCCTGGCCGGGATGTGGGGATGCCAGGCCGGAAAAACCACGTCGGCGGGAGTATCGGGCGGGGCGCCTTCAATGGCCGCCCCGGCGGCGACGGCCCCCGGCGGCCAGGACGCGGCGCTTCTGGCCCGGGTCAAGCCTTTTTTGGACTGCGCCTATGCCGCCTTCGTCTCGGCCCAGGCCGGGAAAAAGCCCTACCGGCCCGAGGCGGCCACGGACGCCTGCGCCGCCTGCTCCACCCTTTTGGAGCCGTTTCGGGAATATGTCTTCGAGAAGACCGGGGACAAGGACTACGTGGCGGAACTGGTCGCCGTGGTCGAGGATCACGCCGTCAGCGTCATGGAGCAGGCGTCGGCTGCGGCCAGATAGGTTCTTTCCCATCGGGCAGGGCGCGGACAGGCGCAGCCCGCAGGAGGCGTGCGACATGAAGGTGCGTTTTCCACACCATGGTCCGGGGCATGGATTTTCGTGCCTGCCGCGCCCTGACGGAGCCGTCTCCCGCCGGGAGTTTCTCAAGCGGCAGATGCGTGGGGCGCTGTATCTTGCGGCCGGGGCCGCCGGAATCCTTGATGTGGGGAATCTCGTCCTGCCGCGTGACGCCCTGGCCGAGGCCGGGCCGGACATCGCCCTGGCCACGGGACGTCCCGCCGCCGCCACCCGGGCCGCCGTGGAGCTTCTGGGCGGCATGGCGGCCTTCGTCAAGCCAGGCGACCGGGTGGTCATCAAACCCAACATCTCCTTTCCCAACCCGCCCGAGGCCGCCACCACCACCCATCCCGAGGTGGTGCGGGAGTTGGCCGTCATGTGCCGCGAGGCCGGGGCCTCCCGGATTATGATCTTGGACCACACCCTCTACGACCGCACGGCCTGTCTGGAACAGTCCGGGGTGGCCGCCGCCTGCGAATCCGTGGAACCTGGCATGGTCCAGGCCCTGGGCGACGCCCGGTTCTACCGTGAGGCGGCCATCCCCCTGGGGGTGTCCATGAAATCCACCCGGGTCATGGCCGACGTGCTCGACGCCGACGTGCTCATCTCCGCGCCCGTGGCCAAATCCCATTCCTCGGCCGGGGTGTCCCTGTCCATGAAAAACCTCATGGGGCTCATCTTTGATCGCAGCGTCATGCACTCCCGGCATGACCTGAACGTGGCCATCGTGGATCTGGTCTCGCTGTTGCGCCCGGCCCTGGCGGTGGTGGACGCCACCCGCGTCCTGACCACCAACGGTCCCGGCGGGCCGGGCAAGGTGGACGTGCTGGACACGGTCATCGCCTCTCGCGATCCCGTGGCCGCCGACGCCCGGGCCGTGCTGTTGTCCGAATGGTACGGCAGGCGGTTTGCGCCCAGGCAGGTCAGGCACATCGCCCTGGCCCACGAAAGGGGGCTGGGACGCATGGATGTGGAAAACCTGCGCGAGAGCCGTGTGGCGGTGTGATGGTTCTCAAACGGGCCGTGCAGACGGCAAGCCTCGGGCTTTTTGTCATCGCCGTGTGGGCCCTGGCCCGGGATTCCGGGATGACCGGACCCGGCGCGACCCTGGCCCGGTTCTTTTTGCGGCTCGATCCGGTTCTGGTCCTTGGCGTGGACATCGCGGCCCGGGCTCTGGCCGCATCCCTGTGGCTGGCCGGTGTTGTGGCCCTGTCCGGGCTGGTTCTCGGCCGGGCCTTTTGCGGCAACATCTGTCCCATGGGGGCCACCCTGGACGCGGCCGGGCGGCTTGCGGGCCGGAAAAGGCGGCCCGGCGCCCCCCGTAACGGCGACGCAGCCTCCGGCCCCGGTCACCGGCGCATCAAGTATCTGGTTTTGACAGGCGTCGTCGCCAGCGCCTTATCCGGGGTGTCCCTGGTCTTTTTCGTCTCGCCCCTCGCTCTGATCACCCGGCTGTACGGGCTTTTTGTTCTGCCAGCGGCGGAGCTAGGGGCACGCGCCGCCCTGGAGGCGGCCGACCCATTGCTTCGCGTCCTGGACTCCAAGGCCCTGGTCTATGCCACCCTGCCCAGCCACCGCTTCGTCGGGCAGTTGTTCATCGCGGTCTTTTTCGGGACGCTTTTTTTTCTGGCCCGGCGCGATCCCCGCTTCTGGTGCCGTTACATCTGTCCGGCCGGGGCCATCATCGCCCTTTTCTCCCGCCGTCCGGGGCTCGTCGTCCGCCGGGTGGGGGAGGGCTGCACCGGCTGCGGGGCCTGCCGCCGGGCCTGCCCCATGGGGGCCATACCGGCCGACCCGAAAACCACCGTCTTTTCCGAATGCATCGTCTGCCGCACCTGCCTGGGCGTCTGTCCCGAGGGCGTGATCGCGTTCACCCCCTGGACCGGACCACATGCCGGGGCTGCGGCCTCACGGGCGCCGGTTTTGCCGTCGCGGCGGGAGTTTCTGGCCGCAGGAGTCATGGGCGCCGGGACGGCGCTGGCGCTGCTGACGGGACTCTCCGAGGGCGTCTCCGCCGACGATTCCGGCGGACGTCCCCTGTCGCCCACGGCCGTGCGGCCGCCCGGGGCGGTCCCCGAGCCGGATTTTTTGGCCCGGTGCGTGCGTTGCGGGGCATGCATGCGGGCCTGTCCCACCAACATGCTGCAACCGGCCTTTTTTTCCACGGGGGCGGCCGGGCTGTTTTCGCCCCTGGCCGTGCCCCGGCGCGGCGGCTGCCAGCCGGACTGCACGGCCTGCGGCGACGTATGCCCCACCGGGGCCATCCGGCGACTGGTCCCGACCGAGCGGTTGTGGGCCAAAACGGGCACGGCGCAGGTGTTGCGCCACAAGTGCCTGGCCTGGGAATTCAACCGGAAATGCCTCGTGTGCGATGAGGTCTGTCCGTACAACGCCCTGGAGTTTCGTCGGGCCGAGGGCCTTGACGTGGCCGTGCCCCATGTGATCGAGGACAAGTGCACGGGCTGCGGCTGGTGCGAACGCCACTGTCCGGTGAGCGCCGTCCCGGCCATCGTGGTTGAGCCCATGGGCGCGCTACGGCTGGCCGCCGGGTCATATCGCGAGGCCGGGCAATCCCAGGGCCTGCGCATCAAGCGCCGTCCCGATGCCGGGCACGGGCCGCCGCTGTTTCCCGATCCCGACGGCGGGGGCGATCTGCCGCCGGGATTTCTCCCTTGAGATTGAGGGCCATGAGTTCGAACGAATCCATGAACACATCAGACATCGCCTCCGTCCTGGCCGGATACGGCTCCTGCGTGGTGGCCGCAAGCGGCGGCGTGGACAGCCTGCTTTTGTCCGTCCTGGCCCATCGCGCCCTGGGCGCCGGGGCCGTGATCGCTCATGCCGCGAGTCCGGCCGTGCCCGCCGGGGATACGGCCCGGCTCGACGAGACGGCCCGCCTGGAGGGCTTTACCGTGCAGCGGGTGGACGCCGGGGAGATGCGCGACCCGCGCTACCTGGAAAACCCCGTGGACCGCTGCTACCACTGCAAGACCGCCCTGTACCGGACGCTTTCCGCTCTGGCCCGGGAGACGGGCGCGGCCGAGGTGGCCAGCGGCACGAATCTGGACGATCTGTCCGACTACCGCCCGGGCCTTTTGGCCGCCAAGGATTTCGGCGTGCGCCATCCCTTTGTGGAGGCGGGCCTGGCCAAGGCCGACATCCGGGCCATGGCCCGCGCCCTGGGGCTTTTTTTCGCCGAGGCCCCGGCCTCGCCGTGCCTGGGCAGCCGCATCCACACCGGCACCCCCATCACCCGGGAGCGCCTGGCCGCCGTAGCCTTTGCCGAGGACGCCCTGCGCGACCGCCTGGGGCTCGATCTGGTGCGCTGCCGCATCCACGGCGATACGGCCCGGATAGAGGTGGACCCGTCCCTGCTGGCTTCGGACGCCGGGCGGCGGGGGGAGATCGAGGCCGCCGTGGCCGAGCTTGGCCGCCAGTTCCGGGAGCATTTTCCCGACATCGCAACCATCGGCCTGGACCCCCGGGGCTATGCCCGGGGCCGGGCCTTCCATACCACCTTATGAGCATTCTTTTCGACCACAGCCGCCAGGAGCGCATCGGCCTGCCCGAGACCGTGTTTTGCCAGGGCAAGCCCCTGGCGGTCATCGAGGGGCTCATGCGGGAGCACGGCGGCCCCTGGGCCTCGCCGCTCCTGTTCACCCGTCTGGCCCCGGAGGTCTTTG
This sequence comes from Desulfolutivibrio sp., assembly GCF_036584575.1. NCBI lineage: Bacteria > Pseudomonadati > Thermodesulfobacteriota > Desulfovibrionia > Desulfovibrionales > Desulfovibrionaceae > Desulfolutivibrio > Desulfolutivibrio sp. Next base: position 11,060 of record NZ_JAZHDB010000091.1, on the reverse strand, counting down.
CGGCCCTGGCCCCGGAGGTCCGGGCCCTGGCCGACTACCACGCCCTGTCGCGCACGGCCTATACCGCCGTGTTGCCGACCGTGGCCCGGGGCCGGGTGGCCGTGGTCTCGGCCGGGACGTCCGACGGCCCCGTGGCCCATGAGGCCGCCCGGACCCTGGACTACCTGGGCATCCCGAACACCCTTTTCGAGGACAACGGCGTGGCCGGACTGTGGCGCATCGCCCGGAACCTGGACGAGATCAACAGCCACGACGCGGTCATCGTGGCGGCCGGGATGGACGCCGCCCTGGCCTCGGTGGCCGGGGGGCTGACGCCCAAGCCGATCATCGCCGTGCCCACCTCCGTGGGCTACGGGGTGGCCGAGGGCGGGCAAACCGCGCTTTTCGCCATGCTGGCCAGTTGCGCCCCGGGGGTGTGCGTGCAAAACATCGACAACGGCTACGGCGCGGCCTGCGCCGCGGCCCGGATCATCAGGCTTCTCAATGAAAGATGATGCCCAAGCGGCCGCCGCCGGTCCCGTGCTGGTGGTGCGCGCCCCGTCCGGGCTTTCCGGAGACATGTTCGTGGCCGGGCTTGTCCGCCTGGCCGACCTGGACGCCCCGGCCCTGGCTGAGGTCGTCACGCGGCTTGGGCTGCCCGAACTGGACGGCGCGTTGGCCGTGGTGGACACATCCGTGTCCGGCATCGCCGGGGTGGGATGCGACATCCGGCTGCCGCACACCCATTCCCACACCACCATGGCCGACATCCGGGGGCTTCTCGCCGCCGGGCGACTGTCGCCGCGCGGCCGGGAACTGGCGCTTACGGCCTTCGGGGAGCTGGCCCGGGCCGAGGCCGCCGTGCACGGCGTGGCCGTGGACGACGTGGCCTTCCACGAGGTTGGGGCCCTGGACAGCATCCTGGACGTGTGCCTGTCCGCCGAGCTTTTCGCCATGATCGATCCGTCGCGCTTCGTGTGCAGCCCCTTGCCCATAAGCGACGGGGTGGTGGCCTGCGCCCACGGCCTTTTGTCCACGCCCGCCCCGGCCACCCTGGCCCTGCTTGAGGGCATGCCCGTGTACGGCATCCCCGGGGCCGGGGAGACGGTCACCCCCACGGCGGCGGCCCTTTTGCGGGCCTTCGCCCCGCAGTTCGGCCCCTGGCCGCCCATGCGGCTTATGCGCCAGGTTCGGGCCTACGGCGGCCGGATCATCCCCGGCGTGCCCAATGGCGCGATGTTCGCTCTGGGCGACCCCCTGCCCGCCGCCCTGGCCGCCGAATGCCCCGCTCCCAGGGGGGACGGCGCGACACCGCCTCTCCTGATGCACCATCACGCACACCATGCCCCCGATCACGGCCACAGCCACAGCCACGAGCATGACCACGATCACGGTCACAGCCATGCCGGGGACGGGCCGCACCGCCACGCCGCGCATCGGGACTGATCCGTCCTGCCCGGGGCGTGGCCGGACACCGCATTTCGGCATGTCCTGCACCGGGAACAGGCCCGCGCCTCTTGTGATTTCATGGACAAGGCCCCGGCGGATCGTGAACCGCTACGGTAAACGGCGGGCATGGTCCGGTAAACGGCGCGGCCGGGTCCGGGCGCAACGTATAACCGACGCATCCGAACCGTTTACCGAAAAGGCGTGGATATTCGTTTGCCGGGCGTGTAGGTTCCGCCCACGTTTGCAATGCGTTTTAACCAAGGAACCGGGGGAAGACGATGACTTCGGAGAAAATTGAGAGCATGATGCATGAGGATCGCGTGTTCGAACCGCCCATGGTCGGACGGGAAAACGCCTATATCAAAAGCCTTGACGAATACCGCGCGGTATACAAGCGGTCCATGGAGGATCCGGAGGGCTTCTGGTCCGACCGGACCACCGAGCTTCTGACCTGGTACAAGAAGTGGGACAAGACCCTGGAATGGAGCTTCGACACCGCCGAAATCAAGTGGTTCGCGGGCGGCGAGCTCAATGTGGCCTACAACTGCCTGGACCGGCACCTGGAAAACGGGCGGCGCAACAAGGCGGCCATCATCTGGCAGGGCGAGGCCGACAAGGACGTACGCGTCTACACCTACCAGATGCTCCATGACGAGGTCTGCCGCTTCGCCAATGTGCTGAAGAAAATGGGCGTCAAACGCGGCGACCGGGTCAGCCTCTATCTGCCCATGGTCCCCGAACTGGCCATCGCCATGCTGGCCTGCGCCCGCATCGGCGCGCCGCACAGCATCGTGTTCGCCGGATTTTCCGCCCACAGCCTGCGTGACCGCATCAACGACTGCCAGTCCAAGATCCTGGTGTGCAGCGACGCCGTCATCCGGGCCGGGAAGACCATACCTCTGAAGCAAAACGCCGACGCGGCGCTTTCGGAATGCCCCACCGTTGAAAAATGCATCGTCCTCAAACACGGCGGCAACGCCGTGGAGATGGTCGAGGGCCGCGACACCTGGTGGCACGAAGAGATGGCCGCGCCGGACATCACCGCCCACTGCGAGCCCGAGCACATGGACGCCGAGGACGTGCTGTTCATCCTGTATACCAGCGGCTCCACGGGCAAGCCCAAGGGCGTCTACCACACCACCGGCGGCTACCTGACCTATGTGGCCCACACCACCCAGTGGGTCTTCGACGTGCATGAGAGCGACATCCACTGGTGTACGGCGGACATCGGCTGGGTCACGGGCCATTCCTATATCGTCTACGGGCCGCTGGCGCTTGGGGCCACCTCGCTTATGTTCGAGGGCGTGCCCACCTATCCGGGCCCGGACCGCTTCTGGCAGATATGTGAAAAATTCGGGGTCAACATCTTCTACACCGCGCCCACCGTCATCCGGTCGCTGATGCGCTCCGGGCCGCAGTGGACCGAGAACCACGACCTGTCGTCGCTGCGGGTGCTGGGGTCCGTGGGCGAGCCCATCAACCCCGAGGCCTGGATGTGGTACCATGAGCACATCGGCAAGGGGAAACTGCCCATCGTGGATACCTGGTGGCAGACCGAGACCGGCGGGCTCATGATCTCGGCCCTGCCGTTCGCCACGCCGCTCAAGCCCGGGTCGGCCACGCTGCCGCTGCCGGGCGTGGATGCGGCCATCGTCAACTCCGAGGGCCAGGAAGCGCCGCTTGGCGACGGCGGGTTTCTGGTCATCCGCAAACCCTGGCCGGGCATGCTGCGCGGGGTGTGGGGCGACCCGGCCCGCTTCAAGCAGCAGTATTTCGCGGGGTTTAAGGGCGTCTACGAGAGCGGCGACGGCGCGCGCCGGGACACGGACGGCTATTTCTGGATCATGGGCCGCGTGGACGACGTGATCAACGTGTCCGGGCACCGCATGGGCACGGCCGAGATCGAGTCGGCGCTGGTGTCGCACCCGACCGTGGCCGAGGCGGCGGTGGTGGGCATGCCGCACGACGTCAAGGGCCAGAGCATCTATGCCTATGTGACGCTCAAGGCGGGCTTCGAAGAGGACGAGGAGCTTTTGAAGGCGCTCAAGGTCCATGTCCGCAAGGAGATCGGCCCCATCGCGCAGCCGGAGGTGATCCAGTTCGCGCCGGGGCTGCCCAAGACCCGTAGCGGCAAGATCATGCGGCGCATCCTGCGCAAGATCGCCTCGGACGAGACCGAGAGCCTTGGCGATACCTCGACCCTGGCCGATCCGAGCGTGGTTGGGGAGCTTATCGACGGCAAGAAGCGGTTGATGAGTTAGCGCCGAGTGGGTTCCGGCGAAAGGCCGGAGAAAAGAAAAATGGAAGGGCCGCCCCGAGAGGGGTGGCCCTTTTTGGTCGTGTAGAATGGTAAATGATTTACTTGACACATATCGTTTGTCTTGATTAATAAGTATATATATCTGATATGAATTGTGGTTATATTGGTCTTTGGGGTGGGTGATGGTTGAACATGTTGGGCATATTCGTAATCCATTGACCATTGTCGCAATTTTTGCGGCATTGGCAGAAGTGAGTGGAACTGTCATTCTTCCTTTGATTCCTCTTGAAACTCAACTAGTATATGTATATTTTTTGATGTTTTTCCCAATTGTTCTTCTATTGTTATTTTTCGGTGTGTTGGTATTAAAACATCATGTGTTGTATGCGCCTTCTGACTTTAGCAATGATGAGATTTTTAAAGATATTCTGCAGCATAGACCGTATATTGATGCGATGAGTAAGCTCGACAATGAAAGTGAAGTGGCATCTGAATCAGAGGATTGTACAATATTTTCAGAGAAAATTCAAAACCTGTCTAGTGTAAACAATAATTCATTTGTCGTCAGTTATCGAGGGTATAGTATATATGTTAAAGATCTCGTAATTGAAAAGATATCACGCGAAATGCGATTAAATTTCGATCGGTATCTTGCTTTGAAAGAAAATTCAAAAGTTGTATTTGATGCTGTGTCATATGGTAAAGATAGAGCTGTTGTGTTAGATATTTTTTTTACTCGTATGGGTGCTACTGTTAAGGATAAGATTGATAATTTTGTATATCGTGCAAAACAGTTTGTCGATGGGGTTCCGGTTCCATTGAACAGGAATATTTTGTTTGTTTTTTCAATCGTTACTGACAGAGAAGATCGGCTTGATAAAATATTAAATGGGGTTGCAGAGTTCCATAGTGAAAGTTTAAATTTTCAATCGAAAGTTGATTTGAGGGTGTTCCTGTTAAAAAGTTCTCGGTTAGAGGATGTCGATACAAGATAGAGTTTGTTCAGTAAAAGAATTGTTAATCAGATGTACAGTGATAGTATTTACCTGACACTGCCGCCCCTACGGGGGAGCGATTAGGCTGCTTCCATATCCGCGTCTGCGTCGGGTCCGTGACCGAGAAGCGATCTTCAGAGAAAATGACGCATAATGCCAAGCTGTTTATGCCGTATACTCGCCGCGCATCCCCGCGTGGCAACGCTGAAAAAGATCGCCGCCGCCATGGGCGTGGCCTGGGAACAGCTTCGGGCATGAAAAAGGGCCGCCCCGGAGTGGGGTGGCCCTGTGCGATTTCCAGGCGATGGGCATGTTCCGCGTCAGGAGCGCCGGGGGGCGCGTGCAGCGACCGCCCGGCGCGACCATACTTTGCGACGTGCCGCGCGGTTTGCAAGAACATCCCGCCCGCATCAACCCTTCGGCGGCACGTCCGTATCCCCGGGCCGGGGCGTTGTCGCGTCTTCGGCCGCAGCCGCCTTACCCGCAGTCGCAGCCGTCGTCCTGGCCGCAATCCCAGCATCAACCGCAGCCCCGCCCGCAGCATCAGCCGCACCCACAGCATCAGCCGCAGCATCACCAGCCGCCGCCGTCTCAGTCTCAGCTTTGGCCGGACTTCCCGGCACCCACCACCGCGCCGCCTCGCGCTTTTCCTCCGCGCCGGGCGTGGCCCGGGTCTTCATCATCGAAACCAGCACGGAGAGGGCGATGATCCCAGCCGTGGCCGAGAGGGCCAGTTCCGTGGAGATCACCTTGCCGCCGAACCAGGCGTTCACGATCATCTTCACCCCCACCAGCACCAGCACCAGCGACAGGCCGTATTTGAGGTAGTGGAAGCGGTGGATGATGCCGGCCAGGGCGAAATACAGCGCCCGAAGCCCCAGGATGGCGAAGACGTTGGAGGTATAGATGATGAACGGGTCGGTGGTGATGGCGAAGATGGCCGGGATGGAGTCCAGGGCGAAGACCACGTCCGTGATCTCGATCAGCGCCAGCACGATGAAAAGCGGCGTGATGTACGTCAGTCCGTTTCGCCGCACAAAAAACCGCTGCCCCTCGAAGCCGCCGGTCACCCGGAAATGGCGGCGCATGAACCGGTTGATGCGGTTTTGGGCGATGTCCGGTTCCTGCCCCACGGTCACCAGCATCTTGATCCCCGTGAACACCAAAAAGGCCCCGAACACGTAGATGACCCAATGGAAGGCGCTAAGGATCGCCGCCCCGGCCACGATGAGCGACCCGCGCAGCACCAGCGCGCCCAGGATGCCCCAGAACAAAACCGTGTGCTGGCTGCGGCGCGGAACGGAAAAGTGCAGGAAAATCAGCACGAACACGAAGATGTTGTCGATGGACAGGCTTTTCTCGATGAGGTAGCCGGTGAGATATTCCTTCCCGGCCTGCGGCCCGAGCAGATGATAGATGCCGACGCCGAAGGAAAGGGCCAGAGCCACATAGCCCAGGCTCAAAAGCAGCGCCTCGCGCACGCCGATCTCGCGCCCCTTGCGGTGCAGCACGCCGAGGTCCAGGGCCAGAAGCGCCAGGACCAACACATTAAATCCTATCCACATCCAGGCCGTTCCCAAAATGTCTCTCCGGATCGGTTCCGAGAACCGGTTCATCGTTTTGAAGGGCGAAGCCCCGGGGCCGGGGCGTCGTCAGTGACGGCCCGGCCCGGCTTTTTCTGATGGCGTCGCGCCTTACATGGCCAACTGCTGGATGCCCTCAAGGGTCCAGGACGGCTTGGGGGCCTTTTCGTCGCGGCTGATGCGCCAAACCTCGCGGACCTGGCTGGGGGCGTCAGCCGCCCGGTCCTCGCGCAAAAGGACGTCGAAAAAAACCGTGATCACGGTCTGGCCGCCCTGCGAACCGGCCTCGAGCACCCGGGCCTCGACCATGAGGATGTCGGTCTTGCCCGGGGTCGGGTCTTCCTGGGCCTGCCGGGTGATCTCGGAAAACACCTCGGGGCTGGTGAACTGCCGGATGTCGTCCAGGTCGCGCCTGTCCCAGGAGGCCTGAAGCCGGGCGTAGAGGGCCTTGACCCCGTCCAGAAACTCGGCCTCGTCCAGGCCTGCGGGCATGACCGGGGATGAGGCCGTTTCAACCCGATCCTGGCCCGGGGGCGTGGCGTTAAGCGCGCCCCAGCCGTCCGGCGCCCGGTCGGCGTCCGGAGCGCCGCCAGGGCCCGTGGCGTAGGCGAAACGCTCGCCGCCGGACGCGGCCTGCCGCGTGGGGGCTGCCTTTCGCCCCAAAAAGAGCCTGAAGAGCAGATACGCGCCGCCGCCAAGGAGCAGAATCTCCAGGATGCCGAAGCCGCCGCCCATGCCGCCGCCGGACAGCATCGAGCCGATGAGCCCGCCCATGAGCAGGCCGCCGAACATGCCGCCCATGCCGCCCATGCCGCCGAACAAGCCGGGTCTGGCGCCGGGCGCGCCTGGGGCCGCCGGGCTGCCCGGCTGGTTCGGGGCGGCCTGCTGATTGAAGGTTGAGGAGTTGCGATCCGGCGCGGTCGGCTTGTCGTAGGGCTTGGAATAGGTGTCCCGGCTGCCGAAGGATCTGCCGCCGCCGACGCGCTTGGCCTCGGCCATGTCCACGGCCGCAAGGAGCAGGCACAAAGCGAGGAGCGGGATGCCGATGCGGCGCAGAAACGTCGCGAGGCGGGCGGCGGTTTGCCGCCAATCGGCGGCCGGTTTGACGAGGGATGGCGGATGGTGATGCATGGAAGCCTCCAGTCTGGTTTCTGCTGGAGGTCCCCAAATAAAAAACGAGACTTCCAGCATGATTGCTCATGCAGAAGGTCTCGCTCGTCGACTGGCGTCGACGGCAAGGCCAAGCGCCGGGTAGCGCAGTGCTGTTGACCTTGCCCGAAAGAGCTACTCCCCTTCAAGGAGTTTCAAAATAACCTTTTCGTTCTCCGTGTCAAGGGCTCTGGGCGGGGCCTGCCGGGATGGGGAAACACGCGGATTCGAAGCGAGAACGCCGCCCGCCACGATTCCGTGGGGGGGAGGAAGGGTCGGCCGGTTTCTTTTTCCGCCAGGGACGCTAATGCCACCGCGTCTTGTCGTGGACGCCGCGCTTGTTGATTTCGCGGGTCTTGAACTTGCCGAAGTCGAAAGAACCTATGGAATCATTAGACCCGGGCCGCAGCCGGGTGACCATGAAGACCGCAGCGACGACCAGGGCTATCGAGGCGAAAATATAAATGATGATTTCAAGCATAGGGCTACTTCCAGGTGGATTCCTCGAAGGCGGCGTTTGGCAGGGGAAAAGTCTTCGAGGGCATTTCCGTTGTAGGCCATCACGGTCGCCTGGGCAAGAGGGCATTGCCGTTTTGCCGCCATGGCGCCACGCCCGCGCCGCTGCCCGCCCGGCAAAAATGGCGTTGGCGCGGGAATAAAAAAAGGGACCGGTCTTTCGACGGATCCCTTGATTTTTATGGTGCGCCCGAGAGGATTCGAACCTCTGACCTACGGATTCGTAGTCCGGCGCTCTATCCAGCTGAGCTACGGGCGCGCGAGAAGCGGATAACTAAACCCTGCAGCCCGCACGGTCAAGTTTTTTCTTTCGCCCTGCGTCGGGGCTGCCGACCCGAACCACGCTTGGCGTCGGGGCTGCCGCCCCGAACCCCGCCCGGGGGAAATCATTTCCCCAGGACCCCCTGATATCGTTGGCGTTTCCGGCAAAGCGAAGCTTCGCCGGAAACGCCAACGAAAATCCAGGTGGTGCGGAGAGCATAAGTTCTCCCGCACGCGGACGCGAAGCGCGCCGAAGTTTTTTGGCGGGGGGTCCGGGGGGAACCTTTTTTTCAAAAAAGGTTCCCCCCGGCGGGCTAACGCTCGAATTTCGCGCCGGTCAGAAATTCGTAGGCCTCGATGTATTTGGAGCGGGTGCGGGCGATGACGTCCTCGGGCAGGTGCGGCGCGGGCGGTTTCTTGTTGAAACCGATGTCCGTCAGCCAGTCGCGCACGTACTGTTTGTCGAAGCTGGGCTGGCCGCGTCCGGGCTGGTATCCGGCGGCGGGCCAGAACCGGGAGGAGTCGGGGGTCAGCACCTCGTCGATGAGCACAAGCCCCGCGTCGGTCAGGCCGAACTCAAACTTGGTGTCCGCGATGAGGATGCCGCACTGCCGGGCGTGGTCCCGGGCGGCGGAGTAGAGGGCGATGGAGATGTCCTGCACCTGGTTGAAGATGTCGGCGCCGACCAGGTCTTTGGCCTTGGCCAGGGTGATGTTTTCGTCGTGGCTGCCCAGGTCCGCCTTGGTGGACGGCGTAAAAATCGGCTCGGCCAGCATGGCGGATTCCGCAAGGCCCTCGGGCAGGGCGTGGCCGCAGACCGATCCCGTGGCCTGGTAGTCCTTCCAACCGGAACCGGTGATGTAGCCGCGCACGATGCATTCGATGGGCAGCGGCCTGGCCTTTTTGACCACCACGGCCCGGCCGCGCAACATGTCGGCGTAGGGGGCCAGGGCGGCGGGAAAATCGGCGGGGTCCGTGGCCAGCAGATGGTTGTCGATCATCCCGGCGAAGCGGTTCATCCAGAAGATAGTGATTTTGTTGAGGATGATGCCCTTGTGGGGGATGGGGTCGGGCAGCACCACGTCGAAGGCCGAGAGGCGATCCGTGGTCACGATGAGCAGCGTCTCGGGGGACAGCTCGTAAATATCGCGTACCTTGCCCCGGGAGGCCAGGGGATATTCCTTGATATCGGTGGTGGTCACCACGTTCATGGCGGATCGTCCTTGCGGTTTGGGGCGGTTTGGGGTCGTTATTTCACAAAACGGCATTCCATGGACCGGGCATGGGCCTCCAGGCCTTCGAGGCGGGCCAGCCGGGCGATTTTTGCGCCGTGTTCCCGTACGAAATCCGGCGAGGCGGAGATGATGCTCGATTCCTTGCAAAAGGCGGCCACGGACAGGCCCGAGGAAAACCGGGCCGTGCCCATGGTGGGCAACACATGGTTGGGACCGGCGAAATAGTCGCCCACGGGCTCCGCCGACATGTGCCCCATGAAGATGGCCCCGGCGTGGCGGATTTTTCCCAGCAGCGCGAAGGGGTCGGCCACGGCCAATTCCAGGTGCTCGGGGGCCATGCGGTTGACCAGTCGGGCCCCCATGTCCAGGTCGGCCACGGCGGCCACGACCCCGAAATCGGCCAGGGACCGGGCCGCGATGTCGCCGCGGGGCAGGGCGGCAAGCTGCGTTTCAAGGGCGCGGCGCACGGCTTGGGCCATCTGTTCGCTGGTCGTCAGGCACACCGAGGCGGCCAGGGGGTCGTGTTCGGCCTGGGAGAGCATGTCCGCCGCCAGCCAGTCCAGATTGGCCGTGTCGTCGGCCAGGATCACGATTTCGCTGGGTCCGGCGATCATGTCGATGCCCACCGTGCCCACGAGCAGGCGCTTGGCCGTGGTCACGTAGATGTTGCCGGGCCCGGCCAGGACATCGGCCGGGGCGATGGTCCGCGTGCCGTGGGCCAGGGCGGCGATGGCCCAGGCGCTGCCCACCCGGTAGACCTCGGTCAACCCGAGGACATGGGCGGCGGCCAGAATGTTGGGATTGAGCGAGCCGTCCTTTCGGGGCGGCGAGACCACGGCGATGCGCGCTACGCCAGCCACCTGGGCCGGGATGGCGTTCATGAGCAGGCTGGAGATGAGCGGCGTTTCGCCGCCGACTCCTCCGGGGACGTAGAGCCCGGCGCTGTCCACGGGGGTGACCATGCGTCCCAGAAGCGTGCCGTCGGGCTGGGTCATCCACCAGGAATGCTGGACCTGGGCCTGATGAAAGCGCCGGATGTTGTCTGCGGCCTCGGCGATGATGGCCAGGTCCGACGCAGGCACGCTTTCAGCCGCTGCGGCGATGTCGGCCTCGGGCACGCGGATCATGGCTTCCGTGAACTCCGGGCAATCGAAGCGCCGGGTATAGTCCACGAGCGCCGCGTCGCCGCGTGCGGCCACGTCGGCCAGGATGGCGGCGGTGCGTTCGGCGATTTCGCCGTGCGGCGGCTCGTTGCGGGCGGCCAGGCGATCCAGGACGGGGGCGAAATCCTCCGGACAGCGACATACGAACAGCGGACAGGACATGATGACCTCGTTTTTTCTTTTTCGTCTGCAACGGGCGTTTTTTTACGCAGAACGTCCCGGGATGTCGAGGGACGGCCTGTAGCGACCAGGGAGAACCTTTTTTGAAAAAAAGGTTCTCCCTGGACCTTCTCCAAAAAGCTTCGTCGCGCTTCGCGTCCGCGCTTGGGAGCTATCACGTTCTCCGCACCACCTGGATTTTCGTTGGCGTTTCCGGAGCTGCGAAGCTGCTCCGGAAACGCCAACGATATCAGGGGGCCCGACGCCCTGGAGCGCACCGTCACGGCGGGCATGCCGACCTCGTTCCAGGC
>NZ_JAZHDB010000090.1:0-22555 GCF_036584575.1 Desulfolutivibrio sp. | reverse complement strand
GGGCTGACTCGTTCGAGTAGCGCTTCTTCTCCGCCATGATTCTCTCTCCACAGGGGTGATCGTGGCGGCGGTGCGCCGGGTGCTGGAGGCCCGGGGGCTGGCGGCGTCCTGCGTGGGGATTGTGGCCACAGCCGAGGTCAAGCGCGACGAGCCGGGCCTTTTGCGTGCCGCAAAGGAGCTTTCGGCGGACACGATATTTTATCCGGAGGGGGAGCTGGACGCGGTGGCCGTGCCCACCCCCTCCCAGACCGTAAAACGGCGGGTGGGGACGAAAAGCGTATGCGAAGCGGCGGCGATGCTGGCGGCGGGGACCGATCGGCTCCTGGTGAAAAAGACCATTGCGGGGCCGGTGACCGTGGCCGTGGCGGCCCCGGCCGATTGACGGTGGTGGGGCTTGGCCCGGGCGACGCCGGGCTTCTGGCCCCCATGGCCCGGCAGGCCATCGAGGCGGCCCGGGTGGTGGTCGGCTACGGCACGTACCTTGGGCTTGTGTCTCCTGAACTCCTGGCCGGGAAGGACGTCATCCGCACGGGCATGACCGGCGAGGTGGCCCGGTGCGAGGCGGCCGTGGCCCGGGCCTTGGCTGGGGACGACACGGTGGTGGTGTCCGGCGGGGACGCTGGGGTGTACGGCATGGCCGGGCTGGTGCTGGAGATTTTGGAGGCCAGGGGCCTTTTGGATGTGCTGGAGTTTTCCGTGGCGCCGGGCATTCCGGCCCTGGTCGGGGCGGCGGCGCTTCTGGGCGCGCCGCTTACCCACGATTTTGCAAGCGTCAGCTTAAGCGACCTGTTGACGCCGTGGGAGGTCATCGAAAAACGCATCGACCTGGCGGCCCAGGCGGATTTTGTTCTGGTGTTGTACAATCCGAGGTCCAAACGCCGGGCCGGGCACCTGGCCCGGGCCATGGAGATCATCGGGGCCTGGCGCGGCCCGGACACGCCCGTGGGGGTGGTGCGGCAGGCCTACCGACCGGGGCAGGAGGCGTTCGTGACCACCTTGTCGGGTTTCGACCCCGGGGCCGTGGACATGCTGACCATCGTCATCGTGGGAAACGCGACCAGCCGGATCGTGTCGGGACGGATGCTCACCCCGCGCGGCTATGAGGGAAAATACGGCCTTCCGGGTTGATTTGCCTTCGTTTTTTTCAGCGGTCCTTGACAGGGCGCTATACGTCGCCGTATTGGCTGGTGTGAATAGATTCCCAAACGCTTGAGGAGGTGAGAGGGATGAAAAAGTGGCTTATTGGTTTCGTTGCCGCGCTGTTGGTCAGCGCCTTCTGTCTTCCGGCCCTGTATGCCGTGGACGCCCCTGCGGACCTGGTGATCAAGGCTCCGGACGGCATGGCCGCCACCCAGTCGCCGGTGAACTTCTCCCACAAGGGACACGCGGCCACCGACTGCAAGGTCTGCCATCACAAGTGGGACGGCAAGGCCGCCATCGTGAAGTGCGCGTCCGCTGGGTGTCACGACAGCATTGACCCCAAGGACAAGACCAGCGACAAGTCGTTTTACCGGGCTTATCACGACATGAAGAGCGAAAAGAGCTGCCTGGGCTGCCACAAAAAGCAGCAGAAGGGCCCCACCAAGTGCACGGATTGTCATCCGAAGAAGTCCTAGCACTTCCGTTGTCATGGAGAGGCCGCCACGCGGTCTCTCCATGGCCTCCCAATCGCCCCGGCGCGAGGTGATCGATGCCCGAGACCAACCCCTCCGACGACATCTTTGATCTGACGGACATTGTTGAGGAGGACGGATCGCCCCCTGCGGATCCCGGTTCCGGCGCCGCCGGTGCGGACATGAGCTTCGAGCGTGAGCTTGAGGATCTTTTCTCCGATGCGGGCCCGGCTCCGGCTGCGGCCACGTCCCCGCCCTCGCCCCTGCCTGCCCATGACGACCCTCTGGAACTGGAGGAGATGGATCTGTCCGGAATCGGGCTCGATGCGACCTCGTCTCCGGAGGCGGACCCGTTCCGTCCGGCGGTCGCGGACGATGACGACACGGACGCCATCGATCTTTCCGATTTCGTCGATGAAGAACCGGGCGACGACGATCTGCCCGCAGAGCCTGTGGGGGCCCCTGCCGCTACGCGGCCCGTGGACGTCGGCCCTGAAGCCGTGGACGTCGGGAGCCTGGACGACCTCGAGGCCATGGAGGCGGACCAAGGATTCGGCGCTCCGGCGATGACCGGGGGCATGACCGGGGCCAGGGACGACGACGCCCTGCCCGACCTGACGGGGCTCGGCCTTGAAGAGGACGACGCCTTCGAGGTTCCGGCCGGGGAGGCGTCCCCGAATATTTCCGTCCCTGCCGCCGACATGGCGGCGATGACCGCCACGGGACTGGCCGCAGCCGCCGTCGCCGCTGTCGCGCCGCCGTCACCGGTTCCCCCGGGCGGGGACATCGACCTGGAGGCCCTGGACGCCATCATCGCCAAGGCCGGCGGGCCTCCGCCCGTGCCAACCGAGGAGGAGGCCAAGGCTGCGGCCGAGCTCCTGGACGCGACTACGGCGCGCATCGCCGTCCTGGAAGACCGGATCGCGGGCCTGGAGGCCGAGATGTCCGGGGTGACCGGGCAGACCGGGCGGCACGAGGCCGCGCTGGAGGCCATGGCCGCCACGCCGTCGCCGGATGCCGCCGCCTTGCGTACGGAATGTTCCGCCCTGCTTGAGGAGCGCCTGGAGGCCTTCGGCCGGGATCTGGCCAAAAACGCCCCGGCCCCGGTGGACGTGGCCCCGGCCGTGGCGGCCGTGTCCTCGGAGCTTAAGGCGCACATGGAAGAGCGTTTGGAGGCCTTCGGCCAGGAGCTGGTCAAAAACGCCCCGGCCCCGGTGGACGTGGCCCCGGCCCTGTCCGCCCTGTCGACGGAGCTCAAGTCCTTTCTGGAGGAGCGCCTGGAGGCCTTTGGCGATGACATGTCCGCCCGGCTGGCGAACCTCCCTGACCCGGCCGCCCAGGCTGACGCCGCCGTGGCCCTGCGGCGCGAGATTTTGGACGAGGTCGCACGCCAGATGGCCGAGGCCACGGCCAAATCCGCGGAACTGGCCGATGCGCTGCGCGCCGAGGTCTCGGCCCTCAAGGCCGAACTGGCGGCCGTGACCGCCCAGTCCCCGGCCGAGGCCGGGCCGTCCATGGACGACGTGGCCGCTCTGCGCCAGGAGACGGCGGATTTGGCCAAGGCCCTGGAAGCCCTGCGCGACGAGGTGGCCTGCCGGGTGACCAAGGTGGACCAGGATGCCCTGGCGACACGGATTCGCATGGATATGACCGCAGAGATGCAGGCAGCGATAGAAAAATCCGTCCCGGCCGAGGCCGCCCGGATCATCCGCGAGGAGATCGCGGCCCTGGCCAGCGAGATGGACGACTGATTTCAGGGCTTGCAAAACGACGCAAACGCCCTCGGAGCCGCCTGGTTCCGGGGGCGTTTTTCATGGCGGCCGCCGGGTCATTCGGCAAAGATCACCACATGGATGTTGGGATGGGCCGACAGGCGGGTGAGGTCCATCTCATGGCTGATGGAGCCCGGGATGAAGACCGTGCCCGAGAAGCCTTCCTCCAGGCGTTTCCATAACTCCTCCCGGGTGGTGTGCTGGACCTTGCCCGGGCAGATCATCAAAAGGGGGTTGGTGCTTTCCGCACCGTTGCGCTTGAGCACCATGCATGGCCGGGTGTCCTTGCCCGCCCCGCGAAGCAAACTCACGATGGTTTCGATGAGCGCGCTTTCGCTTATGGGCTTGACCATGCAGGCGTCGCCCCCGGCCTGTTCCCGTTCCCGGGCGGGCAGGGCGGAGATGACCACCACCGGGATGTCCCGTGTGGCGGGATCGGCGCGCAGATGCCGGATGGTGGTCGTGCCGTCCATGCCGGGCATCATGAGATCCATGGTGATGAGGTCCGGCCTGTGGGCCTTGGCCATCTCGATGGCCTGGGGTCCGTCGGACGCGGACAGCACCCGGAAGCCCTCGTCGGCCAGGAGCTGTTCGAGAAAGAGACGCACGGGCGGCTCATCGTCCACCACCAGGATGGTCCCCTGGTTTTTCCCGGCGGGCAGGGGTTGGAGACGGTCCCGGAAGGCCGGTTCCTGCACGGGGCGGTCCGCACCCTGGCGGGAGGCGCCGCGTACGGGCAGGGTGAACCAGAAGACGCTTCCCTGCCCCGGGGCGCTTTCCACCCAGATGCGGCCGCCGTGGCGGTCCACGATCTGGCGGCAGATGGGCAGGCCAAGTCCGGTGCCCTTGGGCTTTTCCGTGAGCGTATCCCCGGCCTGCTTGAATTTCTCGAAGATGATCTGCTGGTCGTTTTCCGAGATGCCCGGACCCGTGTCCGACACCCCCACCCGGATCATCTCGCCTTCAATGAAGGCCCGGATGGTGACGCCGCCTGCGGCCGTGAATTTTACGGCGTTGGAGATGAGGTTGAGCATGACCTGGATGAGGCGGTCCCGGTCGCCCAAAAACTGCGGCAGGCCGAGGCTTATGTCCAGGTTCAGGGACAGGCCCTTTTGTTCGATGAGGGCGCTGGTGGCCGTGACGCTGCGTTCGATGACCTCGGCGATGGTCACCGGTTGCAGGTCCCATTCGATCTTGCCCGACTCCATCTTGGCGATGTCCAGCACGTCGTTGACCAGTTCCGTCAGGCGTTCCCCTTCGGACACGATGATGCCCAGGTTGTCGCCGATCTGTCCCGCCGCGCGCCGGGACTTGTTGTCCGTGGCGTCCAGGCGGGGCAGGATGTCCTCCACGAATTTTTTGCGGATGATCTTGGCGAACCCCAAAACCGAGGTCAGGGGGGTGCGCAGTTCGTGGGACACGGTGGAGATGAACTCCGTCTTCATCCGGTCCACTTCCTTCTCCGAGGTGATGTCGCGCACCAGGATGACCGTGCCCAGCCAGGTGGCGGCGTCGCCGTCGGCCGCAGCGTCGGGCCCGGACGGGCCGTGGGCGTGGGCGTGGATGGCCGAGGCCGCCGCCTTGCCCACCCGGCCGCCGCCCAGGCGGACCTCGGCGGTGAGGATGGCGGTCTGGGATCTGGCCGCCTCGGGAAGCTCGGCCATGGCCCCGGAAAAAAGTTGCCGGGCGTCCTTGCCGGTCAGGTCCGCGCCCTCCAGGCCGAACATGTGGACCAGGGGCGGGTTGAAGTTGGTGATGCGTCCGTGGGCGTCCGTGACCAGGAGGCCGTCGGCCATGTTGTCCATGATGGCCCGCATGTGGGCCAGGGCGCCCTGGAGTTCCCGGGTGGAGGCGGCCACGGCTCGTTCCAGGCCGGAGACGAGATCGGAGAGCTCGTCGGCCATGGAGTTCATGGTGGCCGCCAAAAGGCCCACTTCGTCGTCCGAGGTGATGATGATGCGGGCGGAAAAATCGTGGGCGCGAAGCTTCCTGGCGTATTCGGAAAGTTCCATCAACGGCCGTGAGATGCCCTTGATGAGCATGAAAAACACGACCACGGCCACTGCCAGCATGAACAGCATGAGCAGTTCCTGCTGGATCACGGCGGCGCGGATCTTGGCGTGGATGATGTTTTTGTCCATGCCCACGCAGACCGTGCCCGCCACCCCGGCCAGGATGGGCGCGGACACCTGGATGAAGCCGCCCATGCCGGGCAGAGCCACATCCGTGACCGTGAATCCCGAGGGATCGATCGGGGCCATCTGGACCTCGTCCGGGATGCCGGGCACGAAGGTATGGGAAATGATGCGTCCTTCGTTGTCGAGCACGTAGACGTAGCCCACGCCCTCGATGTCCAGGAATTTGTCGATCATGGCCTGGACCGTGGAGGCGTCCCGGTTGAGCAGGATCTCCACGCTGGCCTCGGCGATGCTCCCGGCGATGGCCCGGCCCTTGGTCTCGTATTCGTCGGTCAGGTCCGTATAGAGGATCCAGGCCGACAACAGGGCCGAGGCGTTGGCCACCACCCCGAAGAGGATGACGATGGCCACCAGGGTCTTGCGGAACAGTTTGGACATCTTCATTTGGCGAACACCGAAAAGTCCCGGATGGGGACGAACTGGTCGCTGACGACCTGGGTCAGAAACACCTGGTCCAGGCCGTCGTGTCTGCCCGGGCCAAACCGCACCGGCCTGCCGATGCCGATGTCCAGGTCATGGAGGCCCTCGGCGGCGGCGCGAAGCTGGGAACGGTCCAGGGGGTTTGGCATGCGCCGCAGGATCTCCACCATGACCTTGGCGTTCAAAAAGCCCTCGAAACCTACCTGGCTGAAGCGGAACGGGTGATATTCCCCCTGCACCAGGTCAAGGGGCAGCCTGTCTCCGTAGGTTTCCATGAGCCGCCGGTATTGGCGCACGGCGGGCAGGCTCACGTCCTCGTAGCTGGGCACCACCTGGGAGTTGATGAGGCCCTTGGTCAGGTCGCGGCCAAGGCGCGTCCCCTCGCGCAAAAGCAGCCGCAACAGCAGGTCGCTGCCCACGAAGGAGACGTTGGCGATGGGCACGTCGAGCCCGGCGGCCCTGGCGTCGCGGATAAAGGCGGCGCAGGCCGGATAGGCCCCCACGGAGATCACGGCGTCGGGGGCCTTTTTGCGCAAAATCTCCACCTGGGGACGCATGTCGGTTTCGAAGGACGAGCCCCGGCGGTAGGTGGCCTCGGCCACCAGGGAGAGCCCATGGTCGGCCAGGGCCAGGCGGGCCCCGTCCCATCCGCTACGGCCGTAGGCGTCGGCCTGGTAAAACACCGCCAGCTTCGTGCGGCCCACCGTCGCCAGGGCGTCCACCAGGGCCTTGACCTCGGCCCGGTAGGAGGCCCGCAGGTTGAAGACGTATTGGGCATAGGGCGGTTCGCGCTGGGGTTGGGCCCCGGAGAAGGGGAAAAACAGGCAGATGTCTTTTTGCCCGTAGCTTTTGAGCAGGGGCAGCACCCGGGTCACGGTGGGGGTGCCCAGGTAGGAGAAAAGCGCCACCACGTCGTCCTCCACCAGGGCGATGGTGTTGGCGATGGCGGGCAGGGGGTCGTAGTCGTCGTTTCGGGCCAAAAGGACGATGTTTTTGCCGTCCACGCCGCCTGTGGCGTTGATGTGTTCGAAGTAGGCCATGGCCCCCCGGTACAGCTCCACGGCCAATCCCCGGGTGGGGCCATGGAACCCGGCGGACATACCCAGGCGGATGCTCTCGGTCGCACCCGCAGGCGTCGCAAACCCGGCGAGACAGAAGAAAAGCAGGGCGGCCAGGGCCATCGGAAGCGACCCGGCAAAAGGCCGGGGCCTTGGCGTGGGTCCATTCGGGAAGGTGGGCCGTGCGGCCACGGCTCCGCCATGCGGCGATTCCATGTTCCTCTTGTATGGGCTTTGCCCTGAAGCGTCAAATTGCACAGTGTCGAGGTGGAATACGGAAACGGTGCGGGAGCAGGCCACTTTTTTGATCCGTGACAGGCGTGTGACGCAGGCCGGGCTGGGTCGGAAACCCCCGCCCCATGCGTCACCCCCGCGTCGTGTTGCCCTTTGCCGCGAGAAATGTCACAGATCCGTAACACGAGCACCATTCCCCCGTCACCCAGCAATGTTCGTAGTTTTCCGTCAAAATCAAGGACGGGAACCATGTCCGACGACACCATTCTTATTGTAGAAGACGACGAGGACATCCTCGAACTCCTGGCCTACAACCTTCAAGGCGCGGGTTTTTCCGTGGTCACCAGCCGCGACGGCTTCGACGCCCTGCAAAAGGCCCGGCGCTCCCCCCCCGATCTGATCCTGCTCGATCTCATGCTGCCGGGCCTGGACGGCTTCGAGGTGTGCAAGGAGCTCAAGCGCGAGGCCAAGACCGCCCAGGTGCCGGTGATCATGCTCACGGCCCGGGGCGACGAGGTGGACCGCATTGTCGGGTTGGAGCTTGGGGCCGACGACTATGTGGTCAAGCCCTTCAGCCCCCGGGAGCTCATGCTGCGGGTGCGCGCCGTGCTCAAGCGTTCCGGCCCCGAGGCGCGGGAGAAGCCGGTGTTGCGGCAGGGGGGGCTGTGCGTGGACCTGGCCGCCCACCGGGCCGAGATCGATGGCGCGGAGATCTTGCTCACAGCCACGGAATTCAAGCTTCTGGCCGAACTTTTCCGGGGCCAGGGCCGGGTGCAGACCCGGGATCAGCTGCTCAACACCGTGTGGGGCTACGAATTCGAGGGTTACGCCCGCACCGTGGACACGCACATCCGGCGGTTGCGGCAAAAGCTCGGGGCCTACGCCCGGATGATCGAGACCGTGCGCGGCGTGGGCTACCGCTTCAAAGATTAAGGGAGGCGGCGTGTCCCTGGGACTCAGGCTTTTCCTCTCCTTTGCGGCCGTGGCCGCCCTGGCCCTGGCCCTGCCGCTGGTCTTTTTTCCGGATCAGCCCATGGCCCAGGCCCCCCTGGCCCTTTTTTTGGCCCTGGCCGCCGCCGCCGCCGCCGGGTTTTTCTTAAGCCGCCGGGCGGCGCGTTCCATCCGGGAGACCATCCAGGTGGCCGAGGCCATCGGCCGGGGCGACTACGCCAAGCGCCTGCTGGTGCCCCGGGGGGGCGAATTCGAGACCCTGGCCGCGGCGATCAACGAGATGGCCCGGGGCATCGAGATGCAGATCCGGACCATCACCGCCCAGAAAAGCCAGCTTGAGGCCATTTTAAATGGCATGAAGGAAGGGGTCATGGTCCTCGACGCCGAGGGCAAGATCCGCGCCGTGAACAAGGCCTTCGACCAGATCTTTCCCGGCAACGGGGAGCGCATGGGCCGTCCGCCCATCGAGGTGGTGCCCTGCGCCCGTTTTCAGGCGGCTTGCGACGCCGTGCTGGCCTCCCCGGACAAGGACGCCCCCCCCCTGATGACGCTTGAGATCGGGCTTGGCCAGGACCGTTTCTACGACGTGAGCGTGGTGGGCCTGCGTGAGGCCCGGGGCGAGCTTGGGGCCGTGGCCGTGTTTCACGATCTGAGCGACTTCAAGCGCCTGGACCGGGCCCGCAAGGACTTCGCGGCCAACGTCACCCACGAGCTGCGCACACCCCTGACCTCGGTGAAGGGCTATGCCGAGACGCTGTTGCAGGACACGGCGGGCCTGCCCCCGGAGCGGGCGCGGTTTTTGGAGGTCATCCTAAAAAACGCCAACCACATGTCCAAGATGATCGAGGACATGCTGTGCCTGGCCCGCATCGAGGACAGCCCCATGCCTGCCGCGCCGCTCCGGGCCGACGCCCTCCAGGCCTTTTTGCTGGCGCGCAAGGAATGCGAGTCCATGGCTGTGGAAAAGCGCATCGGGATCAAAGGCCAGCTCCCCGAGGCCGGGGTGTCGGTCCTGGCCGATATCGGGCAGTTGGCCCAGGTCTTTCGCAACCTTTTGGAAAATTCCGTGAAATACAGCCCGGAAGGCTCCTTTGTCACGGTCTCGCATCAGGTGGGTAACGGGACCGTGACCTTCTGCGTGCAGGATAACGGTCCGGGCGTGCCCCACGAGGACCGGCTGCGGGTGTTCGAGCGTTTCTACCGGGTGGAAAAGCACCGGGCCAAGACCACGGGCAGTACGGGCCTTGGGTTGGCCATCGCCAAGCACATTGTGGAACGCCACGGCGGGCGCATCTGGGTGGAGCGGGCTCGTGGCGAGATGACCGGGGCGGCCTTTCTCTTCACCCTGGCCGCGCCTTCGGGCGAGTCCGGGACCGACGCGCCTCCCCAGGGCTGATGGCCCGGCCCCGGGCCGATTCGGGGAAGTCCGCAAACGACAAGGAATATGGTTATGGCGCACAAAATCAAGATGGCGGCCCGCACTCTCGATTTCTATTACGGGAGTTTCAAGGCCCTGCACGACATCAGCCTGGAGATTCGCGAGAATCAGGTCACGGCTCTGATCGGCCCCTCGGGGTGCGGCAAGAGCACGTTTTTGCGCTGTCTCAACCGCATGAACGACCTCATTCCGGGCACCAGGGTGGATGGGGAGCTGACCCTGGACGGCGCGAACATCCATGCCCCGGAGGTGGATGTGGTGGAGTTGCGGCGGCGGGTGGGCATGGTCTTCCAGAAGCCCAACCCCTTCCCCAAGACCGTGTTCGAGAACGTGGCCTACGGGCTTCGGGTCAACGGCGTGCGCGACAACGCCTACATCGCCCAACAGGTGGAAAAGAGCCTGCGCGACTCGGCGCTCTTCGATGAGGTCAAGGACCGGCTGCACGACTCGGCCCTGGGCCTGTCCGGCGGCCAGCAGCAACGGCTGTGCATCGCCCGGGCCCTGGCCGTGGCCCCGGACGTGGTGCTTATGGACGAACCGGCCTCGGCGCTGGACCCCATCGCCACTCAGAAGATCGAGGAGCTCATCCACGAACTCAAAAAGCGGTTCACCATCATCATCGTCACCCACAGCATGCAGCAGGCGGCCCGGGTGTCGGACATGACCGCCTTTTTCTACATGGGCAAGCTGGTGGAGACCGACAACACCGAGACCATCTTCACCCGGCCCTCCAACAAGCAGACCGAGGACTATATTACCGGCCGTTTCGGTTGACGCCCCGATCCCGGACGCCGCCGGAATCGATCCCTCATCCCTTTTCATGGTCACACGGACGTCTCGCTTCGCGCGGCGTAAGCGGCCAGGAGGAACAAGCATGGACGGCAGAAGCCATTTTCACGCCGAGTTGGAACTCCTCACGGAAAAGCTCCTGCACATGGCCGCCCTGTCCCGAAAGGCCCTGGCCGACGCGCTTACGGCCTTTTCCGAACGCGATTCGGCCCTGGCCCGGGAGGTCATCGACCGGGACACGGAGATCAACCGCATGGAATGCGAGCTGGACGACACCAGCCTGCGGCTGTTGGCCTTGGAGCAGCCCGTGGCCCTGGACCTGCGCCGGGTGGTGGGCGCCATGCGCATGACCATCGATCTGGAACGGGTGGGGGACGAGGCCCTGCACATCGCCGAGCGGGCCATCTTCCTGTCCCATTTGCCGCCCGCGCCCCTGCCTGCCCATCTGGACGAGCTGGCCTTCCGGGTCACGGAGATGCTGGACAAGGCCTTAAGCTCCTTTCAGGGCGGCGACACGGATCTGGCCCAGGAGGTCTGCCGCATGGACGCGGGCATCGCCGATCTCAACGTGTTGGTGCTCAAAGACGCCCTGCAGCAGGTGGAGAATTCATCCCGCACCACCCAGAGTCTGGAGCGGTCGATCCACGAGGTGGTGGCCGGACGCTCCCTGGAACGCATCGGCGACAAGGCGGCCAACATCGCCGAGGCTACCATCTTCGTCATCAAGGGCGTGAGCCTCAAGCATCACTGCCGTCCGTTCTGAGCCGCCGATTTTTTGCCGATCCACGCCGGGGCATGCCGAAAGGTATTGCCCTGGCGTTTTTCTTGACCCGCGCTTTCCGCAGGGTTATCGATAAGTGACGAATAACGGGGCCGGACATGCGCCGCAGCATAGGTATCCGCGCGCCAGTCCGTCACCTCGACCCGTCCGGAGGCCCGCCCGCTCATGAACCGCGAACTGACCCACAAGGATCTGGCCCGGCGTCTTGGGGTGTCCGTGACCACCGTCAAAAGTTACCGGTCCAAGTTTCCCGGGGTCATCCTCCCCGTGGGGCGGGGGAAGCCCCTGCGATTTCCGTCCGAGGCCCTGGCCGCCTGCCGGGCCATCCATGGCGGATTCCAGCGTGGATTATCGATTGAAGACATAAAAAGCGTTTTAAAAAAAGACTTTCCTTTGGTTGAGAAATATGAACGCCTGTCGATAAGCGACGGAATGGCGGGCCCCGCAACCGGGGGTTCTCCCTCCCCGGGCCGTGAAGTCCCGGCGACGCCGATCAGTCCGGACGACGCGGGGCAGGACGACTTCCAGGGCGTGGCCGCGATACGGCGGGAGGCCCAGGCCGTGGCGCAGCAGGACACGGCCCGCCGCCTGGAGCGCCTGGAAACCATGCTGGCCGAACTCGTGGCCCTGGGCAGCCGCACCCATTCCCTGCATGTGGAGCTTCTGGCCAAGCTCGACGCCCTGGCCGGTCTGCCCCGTTTGTCCGGCCTGTCTGGCCTGTCCGGGCGCGGGGCCGACGCATCCCGCGCCGTCGCAGGCGCGGGCGCGGACATCCCCGGCCAGCCCCCGGCGGTCTTCGTGGCCCTGCCTGTGGTGGTCCTGTCCGAGCGCGGCGAATACCTGGGCATCACCGGCGCGGACGGCGCGGCCTTCAGCCTGGGAGAATTCAAGGCCCATCTCCTGCGCCGGGCCGGGCGCATGGACGCCGCCGGGGAGATGTACGCCGCCTGGACGTCGCGCGGCGACGACTGGGTGTTGACCCTGCGCGGCGTGGACCGTCGGATCGGCGGGGCCGGGCTGGAACATGCCGGAGGCCAGGAAACGGGGCACGAGCATTCTTTTCGCGCCGCCATCACCCCCAAAAACAATCGCGTGGCCGTGTTTCAGGGGCTGCGCATCAATGGAAAAGATGTCTCCGAGGCCTTTCTGCGGGCCTTTTTCAAGCAGATCAAAGACTCCCTGGAATAGCCGACGGGCCCGCTGCATGGTCCAGCCCTTTTTTTCTTTGAAGAAACGGCCCAAACCGGTATAGGAAAAGCGGCTTTGGACATGTCGTGCGCGGCCAGAGGGGAGTGCGCCGGAAAACCTGTCGGCAACCCAGTCGAGACGCTCCATGAAGATGCCGAAAATTCCCGTCTATTCCTTGAAGATCCTTTTTGCCGTGGGCCTGCCGACGGTGTTGGCGGTCGTCGCCTGCCTGGCGGCGGCCACGGCCCAGAACGCCTCGGGGCGATCCGCCGAGGCCTTGGCCCAGGTGGCCTTCGGCCGGGGAGAGGCGGCCATGCGCCTGGAACGGCAGACCTTGCTGACGGCCCATCATCTGCGCGGCTACGCCCTGACCGGGGAGCGGCACTTCCTGGAGGAGGCGAAAAAGGAACTGGCCGTGGCCCTGACGCGCATGCAGGAACTGAAGGCGTCGGCCAGCCGGGCGGGCGGCGCCGAGTTTGCCGAGGAGGCCGAGCGGGTGGCGTGGCTGGTGGACGCCTATAAAAAGGCCGCCGAGGCGATTGTGGGGCAAAACGAGGCCGTGGCCGAGGCCCGCACGGCCTTCGAGGCCGCCGGAAACCGTTTCACGGATCTGGCCGAGGCCTATGCCGCGCGCAAAAAGGCGGCCCTGGTGGAGTTGGCGGTCAAGTATCCCCCGGGCACGCTGGTGCGCGCCGTGTCCGACAAGATTTTCCACGCCCAGGATCTGGCCGGGATCGCCCGGGAGGTGCTGGCGGCCGAGGCCGAGGCCGGTCGTGTCCGTCGGCCGGAGCTTCTGCGCGCGGCCATGGAGCGCCTGGGCGGCCTGGACGCCCTGGTCGAAGGGCTGCGCCTCCAGGCCTCGGAGGCCGACATCAAGGACGCGTTGGAGATCGCCGCCGTGGCCGGGGAGTTCGACAAGGCCGCCGGGCATCTGGCCAAGGAATGGGAGCTGTTGCACGCCTCGGGGCGAACCCTGGCCCTGGCCGAGCGCGACGCCCTGGAGGCCGCCTCCCGGGCGGTGGAGAGCGCCGCCGTGGTGGAGCGCAAGGGCATGGAGGCCTTTGCCTCGGAACTGGCCGTGCAAAAGTCCCTCTTGTGGACCCTTCTGGCCCTGACCCTGGCCTTTGGCGTGGTGTGGATCGTGCTGGCCGTGCGTTTCCTGGGGGTTCCCGTGTCCCGGTGCGCGGCGTTCGCCTTTGAGCTGGCCACGGGTCGCGTGCCCAAGGGGCTGTCCGTCTCCGGCCGCGACGAGGTGGGGATATTGGCCGAGTCCCTGCGCGAGGTGTCCAGGCGGTTCGGCCGCAGCTTCGCCAGATGACGCCGCCGCCCGTCCCTGCCTGGCCGCACCGGCCGGGAACGGTTTTTCTTGTGGCGGCCATCCTGATCCTGGCCATTTTGGCGTTTTCGGCCCTGGCCCATGGCCAGCCACCGGAACCGTCTTCCCCGTCCGCTCCGGCCCTCGCGTCTGCCCAGGCCGTCGTCCCCAACGACATGGGGGCCGTGGAGGCCGCTCCTGACACCCCTGACGACGCCCGGGAGGCGCAGGAGATCAAGGCCCGGGGGCCGGTGGGGTTTCGCGGCCTGCCCTGGGGGGCGGCGGCGGCGGGCCATCCGGACCTGGAATATCTCTATGGCGCCGGGGAGGTGGCGTATTATCGCCGCACCGGGGACAACCTGGAGATCGGCGAGGTGCGCCTCAAGGACATCCTCTACGGATTCTACCGCGACAGCTTCTTCCACGTGCAGATGCGCGCCCGGGAGCCCGGGGACATCGCTGCCTTAAGGACCGCCTATGCCGCCAAATACGGCCCGCCCCTGGAAAACGTCACGTCCCTGGACGAAAACTACCTGTGGAGCTGGCCCCAGGCCCAGATCGCCCTGGATCGGGACATCTTGGAGGATTCTCTGTCCATCGGCTACACCCATCTGCCCGGGGTGGAGCGCATGCGCGCCGAGGCCCCGGACCCCGTGCCCGGCGATCCGGTCTTTTTGCGGCCCGGCATCGCCGTGTACGCCAGACGGCCGCCCCCCGACGGATTCGGCGGCATCCCCTTCGGCGCGCATGTGGCGGACCTTCGGGACATGGAATATCTTTTCGTCCACAAGGACGTGCGCCACTATCGCCGGGCAGGGGAGACGCGGCGCATCGGGGGCATCGTCGTGGACGACGAGGTCTATTCATTCCGCGACGACAAGCTGTTTTATGTTATTTTGGTCATCAAACATCCGGCTCCAGGTGACTTCGAGCGCTTGCGCGCGGCCTACGAGGCCAAGTACGGCGCCTTCGCCACGGTTTCGCCCGGGGTGTCGGAGCACCTGGTGTGGAGTTGGCCTGCGGCGGCTGTGGTCCTGATCCGGTACCGGGACACGGGAAACCTGGAGATTTGCTACGTCTACACCCCGGTCCTGCGCGACGGGGAAAACCGGATGATCGAGTCGGCGCTTGGGGCCATGGCCAAAAAAACCTTTGGCGACAGTGTGTTGGTCAAGCCGTGAGCGTCTCCCGGGACCGCTGGACATGTCCCGTTCGGCCTGAACATGGCGACGGGTTTTGGCGTACGAGGCGCTGATTTTTCGACCCCGCAATACAAAACGGCCGCCACCCCGCAAGACAGGGGCAAGGAGCTTCCATGGACCGATTTTTGTGCATCCACGGCCATTTCTACCAGCCTCCCCGGGAAGATCCCTGGCTTGGGGCGCTTTTGCCCGAGGGCAGCGCCGCGCCGAGCGCCAACTGGAACGAGCGCATCTGCCGTGAGTCCTACGCCCCCCTGTCCCGGGCCCGCCGCCTGGACGGCGCGGGGCGGATCATGGACATCTTCAACCTGTACGAATGGATCAGCTTCAACTTCGGTCCCACCCTGTGCCGCTGGATGGAAGCCCAGGCCCCCGAGACCCTGGCCCGGGTGGTGGAGGGCGACCGGGCCAGTCTGGCCCGGCTGGGGCACGGCAACGCCCTGGCCCAGGTCTGCCACCATGTGATCCTGCCCCTGGCCTCGGACCTGGACAAGCATCTGGAGGTGGAGTGGGCCGTGGCCGATTTCCGGCATCGCTTCGGCCGCGATCCCGAGGGCATGTGGCTGTCCGAGGCCGCCGTGGACACGGCCTCCCTGGAGGTGCTGGCCGAAAACGGCATCGCCTTCACGGTGCTGGCCCCGTGCCAGGCGGCCTTCGTGGCCGATCTGGACGGCGGCGACCGCCGGGCCGTGTCCGAATGGGATCTGGACATCACCCGGCCTTACCGGGCCATGCTGCCGTCGGGGCGGCATGTGGACATCTTTTTCTACCACGGCGGCCTGTCCCAGGCCGTGGCCTTCGAGCGGCTCCTGACCGATGGTGAGAACTTCTGGCGCAGGCTCTCGGGCGCGGCCGGCCCTGGCCTTTTGTCCCTGGCCACGGACGGGGAGACCTACGGCCACCATTTCCAGTTCGGGGAAATGGCCCTGGCCTACGTCATGGCCCAGGCCGCCTCGGGCCGCGACGGTCTGTCCCCCACCAATTTCGGGGCCTATCTGGCGAAAAATCCGCCGCAACACCGGGTGTGGCTGCGTGAGCCCTCGGCCTGGAGTTGCGTGCATGGGGTGGAACGCTGGCGTTCGGACTGCGGCTGCACCAACGGCGAGCACCCGGGCTACAACCAGAAATGGCGCGCCCCCTTGCGCGCCGCCTTGGATCTGCTCAAGGCGGAGGTGGACGCCCACTATTTTGTCGCCGGGGCCGGACTTTTCCGCGACCCCCGGGGGACGCTTCTGGCCTATGGCCAAGTGCTGTGCGGGGCCATGGACAAGACCGATTTCGAAGCGGCCCGCTTCGTCCCCGGGCTTGCCGCCGACAAGCGCTCCCTGGCCTGGACGCTTTTGTCCATGCAGCGCTTCGCCGTGTCCTCGTTCGCCAGTTGCGCCTGGTTTTTCGACGAACTGACCCGCATCGAGCCGGTCAACGCCCTGACCTATGCCCTGCGGGCCATGGATCTGGCCCGGGATGCAGGCATGGCCGACCCCGAGGAGCGGTTTTTGCGCGAGCTGGAAAAGGCCGAGTCCAACGACCCGGCCATGGGCGACGGCCGCGACGTCTGGAACCATCTTGTCACGCCGCGCCGGGCCACGGCGAAGACCCTGGCCCTGCAGACCCTTTTGACCCTTGAGGCCGAGGACCGTCTGCCCGGGCCCGGCAGGCCGGGGCAGGCCGTGGCCTGGCCCGCCGTGACCGCCTCCGCGGCCCTGGACGCGGCCACGGGGGATGGCTGCGCCGCCGGGACGTTCACCCTGGCCTGGACCCTGGAAAGCCGCCTGGAGCAGTACGGGATGTCGATTACGCCGGGAGCGGACGGCGGCCTCCCCGGAGGCCGGGCCTGCCTGTCCAGGCCGGACGGCGACGGACAGGAGACCATTGCGCTTGAGGCCTCGGGCCTGGCCTGGAACAAGCGGCAGGCCGCAGCCGACGCCCTGGCCGGGCACGCCGAGGCCCGTCTGTGGGAGGCCTCCCTGGCCCTGGCCGCCAAGGGCCTGCGCCTTTTGCCGGAGATCCAGGAAGCCCAGGTCACGGTCAACCTGGCCCCCTTGTGGGCCGGGATGTATCCGGGGCTTGTGTGGCGTCGTCTGTTCGGCCTGGAACTGGCCCCTGGCCGGGCGGCCCTGCTGGACGCCTTTTTGCGCGCCGCCGGGAAGGGCAACCCCGGGGTTTCGGCGTTGATGCAGCGGGTGGTTCGGGAGTTTCTGGACCGGCTGTCCGGGCCGGAACCGGACTTTGCGTCCCTGGCCCTGGCCGTGACCCGGGGCCGGGCCATTGGATTTGATCCGGACTGGTGGGCGGTGCAGAACCTTTTGTGGGAGCGGTTTGGCGCCCGCGGGGCCTGTCGCCCCCTGGCCGATCTGTTGTGGTTCGCCGGGTGAGCCCGACCCCTGCCGGGGCGCCGCCCTGCGTCCGGTTGCATCTTGTTGTCGCCTACACTGGCGCCCGGTTCCACGGCTGGCAACTTCAGGCCGGGGACCGCACGGTCCAGGGGGTTGTGGAAAAGGCCTTGGCGACCCTGGCCGGACGGCCGGTGCGGGCCATCGGTTCCGGGCGCACGGACGCCGGGGTCCATGCGGTGGGCCAGGTGGTCCATGCCGACGTGCCGCAGACCCGGGCCGGCCTGCCCTGGCGGCGGGCCCTCAACGCCCTGTTGCCGGACGATGTGTCCGTGGTGCAGGCCGGACCCGCGCCGCCCGGGTTTCATGCCCGCTTCGGGGCCGTGAGCAAGACCTATGCCTATAGCCTGTGGACCGAACCGGAATTCGTGTATCCCCAGCGCCGCCCCTTTGTCTGGGCCTGCGGCCCCGTGGACCGGCAGGCCATGGTCCTGGCGGCCCGGGAGTTCCTCGGCCGACGCGATTTCGCGGCCATGCAAAATACCGGCACGAACGTGGGAAGCACGGTGCGCACCCTGGAATCCGTCGCCGCCTGGCCGGGGCAGACCCCCTTCGAGACGGTCTGGCGGTTTACGGCCGACGGCTTTCTCAAGCAGATGGTGCGCAATGTCATGGGCTGCCTGGTGGCCGTGGGCAAAGGAAAGATCTCCCCGCCGGACGTCCGAACCCTGTTGTCCGTAGGGGACAGAACCCGGGCCCCGGCGACCGCCCCGGCCAGGGGGCTGTGCCTGGAATCGGTGGAGTACGGGGACCATGAGCACGGGGAGGCGCACTCTATTTTTGACGAACCCGCGCCGGACCAGGGGGGCTGCGGCTGACGCCAGGTATGGCAGGCCGTCCCTGCGCGAGCTGACGCCGCTTCGGCCAGGCGGGGGCCATGGCCGCCGGGACGAGGCCCTTTCTGCGCGGCTGCCCCCGGCCCGGACCTGGCGTGGACAGTCAGGGGGATTTGGGCTACCGAGGCCGGAACGTAAATGACCGGAGGACGCCGTGCGTATCGTTTCAGACCCGAAACAGATGCAAAAAATTTCGATGGATCTGCGCAATGAGCGCAAAATCGTGGGATTCGTGCCCACCATGGGCTTTCTCCACCAGGGGCATAAAAGCCTCATGGACCATGCCCGGGAACACGCCGACGTGGTGGTGGTCAGCCTGTTCGTCAACCCCGCCCAGTTCGGTCCGAATGAGGATCTGGACCGCTATCCCCGGGATCTCGAGCGCGACCGGGAGGTGGCCGCCTCGGCCGGGGTGGACATTCTTTTCACCCCTGACCCGGCGGCCATGTACGCCCCGGACGCATCCACGTTCGTCACGGTGGAGGGGGTGTCGGCCGGGTTGTGCGGGGCCTCCCGGCCCACGCATTTTCGCGGCGTGGCCACGGTGGTGACCAAGCTTTTCATGCTGGTGAATCCCACGTTCGCCGTCTTCGGGGAAAAGGACCGCCAGCAGTTGGCCGTTATTTCACGAATGGTACGGGATTTGAATATCCCGGTCGCCGTGGTGGGGAGACCCATCGTGCGCGAGGCCGACGGCCTGGCCTTAAGCTCCCGCAACGTCTTCCTCTCCCGGGACGAGCGGGACCAGGCGCCCTGGATCAACAAGGCCCTGGAGGCCGGGGCGGCCCTGGCCGCCTCGGGCATCCGCGACGTAAAGACCATCCTTGCCGCCGCCCGGGACATCCTTGCGGCTTACGCCCCTCTGGGGGCCGTGGACTACCTGGAGGCCGTGGACCCGGATTCCATGCAGCCCGTGGAGACGGTGGCGGGACCGGTGGTGCTGGCCGCAGCGGTGCAATTTTCCCGCGCCCGGCTCATCGACAACCGGCTGGCGCTGCCCCCGCACGAGTCATAAGCGGCGCGGCGGCTGGATTTCAGGGGGCTTGCTTGTCCTTTTCCGGAAAACCGTTTAAGCGAAATCCCTATCATCCCAAGAAACGCCATGGCCGGGACTTCCGCTTCCATTTCCCCGGCGTGATGGACACCAGTATGGAGGATATTCGTTCATGATCAATGCCAAAGGTCATTATCTTTTCAGCTCCGAATCCGTCACCGAGGGGCATCCGGACAAGGTCGCGGATCAGATTTCCGACGCCGTTCTGGACGCCTTGCTGGCGCAGGATCCCGACTCCCATGTGGCCTGCGAGACCCTGGTGACCACGGGCATGGCGTTTATCGCCGGAGAGATCACCACCTCGGCCTACGCCGACCTTCCGGCCATCGTCCGGGAGACCGTCAAGGAGATCGGCTACAACAGCTCCACCATGGGCTTCGACTGGGAAACCTGCGCCGTGGTGTCCTCGGTGGACAAGCAGTCCGTGGACATCGCCCAGGGCGTCAACCGCACCAAGCCCGAGGATCAGGGCGCGGGCGACCAGGGCATGATGTTCGGCTTTGCCTGCACCGAGACCGAAACGCTGATGCCCGCCCCCATCTACTACGCCCACAAGCTGTCCCGCCGTTTGTCCTATGTGCGCAAAAATCAGGTTCTCGACTTCCTGCGTCCCGACGGCAAGACCCAGGTGGCCGTGGAATACGTGGACGGCAAGCCCGTGCGCATCGACAACGTGGTGGTGGCCTGCCAGCATGACGAGAACATCGCCTACGCCGACCTTGTCGAGGCCATCAAGAAAGAGGTCATCTTCAAGACCCTGCCCGAAGAGATGGTGGACAAAAAGACCAAGATCTACGTGAACACCACCGGCCGTTTCGTCATCGGCGGCCCCATGGGCGACTGCGGGCTCACCGGCCGCAAGATCATCCAGGACACCTACGGCGGCATGGGCAACCATGGCGGCGGCGCGTTTTCCGGCAAGGATCCGTCCAAGGTGGACCGTTCGGGCGCCTACATGGCCCGCTACATCGCCAAAAACCTGGTGGCCTCGGGCGCGACCGAGCGTTGCGAGGTGCAGATCGCCTATTGCATCGGCGTGGCCGAGCCCCTGTCGGTTCTGGTCACCTCCTTCGGCACGGGCGTGGTGGGTGACGAAGAACTGACCAAGGCCGTGCGTCAGGTCTTCGATCTGCGCCCCTATTTCATCATCAAAAAGCTCGACCTCAAACGCCCGATCTACAAGCTAACCTCCTGCTACGGGCATTTCGGCCGCGAACGCCCGGAATTCACCTGGGAGACGACCGATATGGCGGGCGATCTGAAAACGGCGCTCAAGCTGTAGGACGCCCCGTTGATTCACCTTTTACAAGGATAAAAGCACATGGAATACGACGTCAAAGACCTGGGTCTGGCCGAACAGGGCAAACTGCGCATGGAATGGGCCGGCCAGTCCATGCCGGTTTTGAAAATCATCGGCGAGCGCTTCAAGAAGGAAAAACCCCTGACCGGCATGCGCATCGCCGCCTGCCTGCATGTGACCACCGAGACCGGCAACCTCATGCGGGTCTTGAAAGACGGCGGGGCCGAGGCCTATCTGTGCGCCTCCAACCCCTTAAGCACCCAGGATGACGTGGCCGCCGCCCTGGTCAAGGAATACGGCATCCCCACGTTCGCCATCAAGGGCGAGGACAACGCCAGCTATTACAGCCACATCATGTCCTGCCTGGAAGCCAAGCCGCACATCACCATGGATGACGGCGCGGACCTGCTGGTTACCCTGCACTCCGAGAAAAAAGAGCTCATCAAGGACGTCATCGGCGGCACCGAAGAGACCACCACCGGCGTCATCCGCCTCAAGGCCATGGCCGCCAAGGGCGTCCTGTCCTATCCGGTCATCGCCGTGAACGACGCCCTCACCAAGCACATGTTCGACAACCGCTACGGCACGGGCCAGTCCACCATCGACGGCATCATCCGGGCCACCAACCGTCTGTTGGCTGGATCCAATTTTGTGGTCTGCGGCTACGGCTGGTGCGGCAAGGGCCTGGCCTCCCGGGCCCACGGCATGGGCGCCAACGTCATCGTCATCGAGGTCGACCCCCTGCGCGCCCTGGAGGCCATGATGGACGGCTTCCGGGTCATGCCCCTGGCCGAAGCGGCCCCCATCGGCGATTTCTTCTGCACCGTCACCGGCGACATCCACGTCATCCGCTACGAGCACTTCGAGGTCATGAAAAGCGGGGCCATCGTGTGCAATTCCGGCCATTTCAACGTGGAGATCGACCTGGATGCCCTCTATGCCAAGGCCACGGCCCGGCGCATGATCCGCGATTTCGTGGAAGAGATCACCCTGCCAAGCGGCGCCCACGTCAACATCCTGGCCGAGGGACGCCTGGTCAACCTGGCCTCGGCCGAGGGCCATCCGTCCAGCGTCATGGACATGAGCTTCGCCAACCAGGCCCTTTCCGCCGAATACCTGGTGCAGAACTACAAAAGTCTGGCGAAAAACGTCTTCAAGGTGCCCGATCCCATCGACCAGGAGATCGCCCGCCTGAAGCTGGCCTCCATGGGCGCGGACATCGACGTGCTGACCCCGGAGCAGGTGAAATACCTGTCCTCTTTCGACATGGGCACCTAGTCCCCGGCGAAGCGAAAAACACGCCTGCACACGCCCCTCCGCCCGGTTGTCCGGACGGGGGGGCGTTTCGCTTGGGTACGGGGAGTCCTCCAGGATCGGCGTGGCGAATGCGCCACGAACCGAGCCGGGGCGGTCGGCTACGGCGCGGCGGGCCCGGGCGATGTGTCATGCGACGGCGCGGACAAAGCCTGACCGGGGGCTTGGGTTGGGTGATTATTTCGCCGGGCCGTGCGGCGGTGCGGGCGGCGTCTGACCCGCCGGGGCATCCAGGCGCACGGCGATCCGGGCCGGGGGCGCGTCGGCCTGCCACAGCAGGCGGCTGCGCTCGTCCACGTCGGCGATGCGTTCGAAGTTCTTGCGGGCCAGGAAGGTGACGGACCCTTCCACGGGCTCGTGCTCATAAAAGCCGGGGCCGTAGGTGAAGATGAACTTTGAGAAGCGGCGAAGGGTCCGGACCAGGCCCGTGGCCGAGTCGTGCAGGACCAGGGCCTCTTGGTCGGCGGGATGGCGGGTGACGTCCACGAACCGGCCGGGCTCGCTGGCGACTTCATAATGGCCGCAGAATTCGTCCAGGGTGAAGTCGTATCCGGCCAGGCGCCGCAGCGTCATGGCCGTGACCTTGCCGGTCTTGATCTGTCCCTTGCCCACATGCAGGGGGGGCGGCAGGTTCATGTTGCGCTTGACCGGGCTTATGACCTCCACCCCGGGGGGGGCCAGGGGCCCGGGCGGCGCGGC
>NZ_JAZHDB010000089.1:0-4758 GCF_036584575.1 Desulfolutivibrio sp. | reverse complement strand
GCGTGACGCCAGTGACCGACGCCATCATCGCCACCACCTGGTTCGAGATCGTGGCCCATGCCCACGGCGTGGGAAGCTGCTTTGCGGGCTACCTCATGTTCGCCCTGGAGCATAGGCCGGAACTGGCGCGGTTCCTGGGCATCCCCGAGGGCCGCGTGGTCCCGGCGGCGCTTCTCATCGGCAACTCCAAGTACCGCTACCGGCGCACGGTCCCCCGCGACGAGCCGCAGGTGGCGTTTCTGCCGGGGATTGTCGAGGGGGAGTAGCGGCGCGCCTGGTGTCGGCCGGGGGTGGCCCCGAACACGCCCTCTTCCGGAAAGCGCTGATCCGCGTCCGGCCGGAAGTCCACGCCAAGGCGGCCATGACGGCTGCGGCCAGGGGGAAGGGCCTCAACGCCTGGGCCGCCGAGGTGATTGAGAATGGGGCGGAGTGATCGCTGCCCCGCCGGGAGCGGCAGTGTCAGGTGAATACTATCACCGTACATACGATCACTGGTACAGCCTAGCAGAACAAGTTATTCCTCTTATTATAAACTATTCGTCCAAGTCGTCTATAGTCTTTGTCGGGTAAGTCTTTGCAAGCTATAATACGGTCTTTTTTTACAATATATATCTTCGGATCTTGCACACAAAAAAGGCCCGTAAACGATAAATACACGGCAAAAGAGCAATCTAAATATTTTTTATTTAATGAATTTATGGTCGACTCGTTCTGTTTACAAAACGCATCCAGAGTTTTTTCAACAAACTGGCTTCCCTGTTCCTTACAAGGAAATTCTTGATGAAATGCATTTCCATCTATTGCTGAGCATATGTCAATAACTATCAACCCGTAAGGTTTATTTTCTATTTTGTTTGAAAGTTTCTGTAACTGCTTCCCCGCCTTATTAAAATTTTTCTTCAAACTATCGGCGGAAGAAAGCCTTTTGCATTCAATGTAAACTACATCATCTTCTCGTGTTGCGACAACATCGGTTTTCTGTTTAAAATCAATTTTGTATCCTTGTTTTGCAAAATTGCTGGCGACTACCAGTTCAAAGAGGTAGTCTCTCGATTTGCAATGTTCGTTTGCATCCAAAAAATCTCTCCCTTTTGTTGCAGTGCCAAGTCTTTGAACAAAGTAAGCATCAGTTTCATGTTTAAAAGATTCCATTATAACATTGATATAGTAGGCCTCGTAAATAGCGCGGGTCATCAGAATAAATTCTTCTTGGCTCACGCTGTCAATTGGAGTCCCACGTTTAAAAAAATTGTTGGCATATTGCTTGTAGCGTGAAAACCTTAAGACATCATAGTTTATACCAAGCGATTTTAGCCAACAAGCTATTTCACCCATTCTCTCAAAATAATGCCCTATAGAAAACATCTCACACAACCTTGTTCGTATTTGTTTGCAATTTGCCGTGATGTTAGCCTATTTTATTAGTCGCCTCACGATCAATTGTATGGTCTGGATATTTTTTATGTGCTATTTCTTCGGCCATACTTTTGTTTGGTGCTTCAACTTGGATCGTAAAACTTAGAAGATCAGTGTGTAACTCCTCGCCCATTGGTGTCTGGTTATTATTGTGTCTCCAATAATTATAATAATCTATTTCTTTTCCGCGCCTAATCATTACTACTTCATATGTCAAATTGCTCATCTACTGTTTCTCCATATTTTCAGTTATTGGCATGCTCACTTTTGTTGGTTGTGGCTAATGGTGTTGGGATGGATACTTAGGCGTCACCTACTCCCGGTAAAGCCGTGGGCTTGAAGAGCAATGAACCGCCTAAATCGGTTTAAACGACAGGAACCGCCTAAAGGCGGCTATTCATCAACCAATTGAAGCTGATCCAGCAGTCGGTCAGCCTGTTCTTGTTTCTTGATATATTCGCGGACATGCGCCTCATCCAGACCGACAGTTGAGACGAAATATCCGCGTGCCCAAAAGTTTTGGCCTACGAAGTTCTTTCTCCGGCCCATAAAACTTCGGGCAATGTGTATCGCACTCTTTCCCTTGATAAATCCGACGACCGATGCAACAGCGTACTTCGGGGGGATGGATATGAGCATGTGGAAAGGTCGGGCATGCGGTGTCCTTCCTCCACCCTGCTCTCTTTTTGGCGGGCCAGCTCTCGGAAGTTGTCCCCCATCTGTGCCCGTAATTGGCCATACAAAGCCTTTTTCCGATACTTGGGCATCCAAACCACATGGTACTTGCAGTCCCATACGGAGTGGTTTAGGCTTTCGTACTCGTTCACCGGAAGCCTCCGTCAACTTGAGCTTTGAGCGATTCAAGCGGCGGAGGTTTTCGATTATTGCCGGAACTGTCAAACTTTAGGAGTCCTTCGGCAGAGACGGGGGTTTACTCATTATTATTAGGAATCAAAGGAGCCTGACATTCATATAAAATATTTTACTTTATTTTCAAAACAATTCCTGTATTGAATTTACCATCGCTAAGCCTCAAAACGATC
Source organism: Desulfolutivibrio sp. (assembly GCF_036584575.1). NCBI lineage: Bacteria > Pseudomonadati > Thermodesulfobacteriota > Desulfovibrionia > Desulfovibrionales > Desulfovibrionaceae > Desulfolutivibrio > Desulfolutivibrio sp. The sequence continues at coordinate 2,299 of NZ_JAZHDB010000089.1, read as the reverse complement.
CAAACAACAGGACTAGCACATGTTGACTAGCCGAGCACCAGCTCTATCTATGTATAAATAAATAATTTTTATGTGGTAATACGTCTATTCTGGCAAGTCAACATGCCAGACTAACAAATAGACTCTTTCAAGTATGACCATTCCACCGCATCACCCCTTTCCAGTTCAACCACAGGCCGCTCACCCCCCCCCCAACAAATTCCCCTTGACGCCGCCAGCCGGCCCGGGCTAGGCAAAAACCAAGCACTTTCAACCAGTATTGAGGCCCAGATGAACCGTTCCGCCACCCGCACCGCTGCCCCCGCCCGCGCCGCCCTGGTCCTATCCGGCGTCGTCGTACGCATGGTTATGCACGTCGCGTCGTAGCGGGATATTTTTTCATTCGTCACTTCATCCCCCGTCGGCGCGACCGCTGACGGGGGATTTTCATTTCGTTTTCCATCCCATCTCCCAAAGGCGGCGCGCGCGGGGCTCCCACAAAGGAGCAGACCATGCCCACGAAATCCGGCGCCGACATCATCGCCAGACTCATCGAACGCCAGGGCGTGACCATCGTCCCGGGCATCCCCGGCGGGGCCAATCTGCCGCTGTACGACGCGTTGGCCGCCTCATCCATCCGCCACATCCTCACCCGCCACGAACAGGGCGCGGCGTTCATGGCCCAGGGCATGGCCCGGGTCAGCGGCAAGCCCGCCGTCTGCCTGGCCACCTCGGGCCCCGGGGCAACGAATCTGGTCACGGCCATCGCCGATGCGTACATGGACTCCATCCCCCTGGTGTGCCTCACCGGGCAGGTGCCCCGGGCCATGATCGGCACCGACGCCTTCCAGGAGGTGGACATGGCCGGGGTGTGCGCCCCGGTGTGCAAGAAGGCCTACCGGGTGCAAAGCGCGGCCGAGCTGCTGACGATCATCCCCGAGGCCTTCACCCTGGCCGCTTCCGGCCGCCCCGGCCCGGTGGTGGTGGACATTCCCAGGGACGTGCAGACCGAGACGGCCACTTTCGCCCGCTGGCCCGAACCGGGCCGCCCGGACGAGGCCCCGGAGGCCTGCCCCGAGGGTATCGAAAAGGCCGCCCGGATCATCAACCAGGCCAAACGGCCCATCCTGTACCTGGGCGGCGGCGCGGCCCGCTCCGGGGCGGCGGCCCTGGCCCGGCGCATCATGGAAAAGGCCGCCATCCCGGCCGTGCAAAGCCTCATGGGCCTTGGCGTGATCCCCTCCCGCCATCCCTTAAGCCTGGGTATGCTCGGCATGCACGCCTCGCCCTGGGCCAACCTGGCCCTGCACGAATGCGACGCGCTGATCGCCGTGGGGGCCCGCTTCGACGACCGGGCCACGGGCAAGGTGGCGGCCTTCTGCCCCGAGGCCTCGGTGGTGCATATCGACATCGACCCCGGCCAGATCCACAAGATCAAGACCGCCCATGTGGGCCTCATCGCCGACGCAGCCAGCGCCCTGGCCGACCTGGAGCCGTTCATCGAGAAAAAGACCCGCACCGCCTGGATCGCCCGCATCGCCGCCCTCAAACGGCAGCACGCCGCGCCCGAACCCACCCCGGGTTCGCCTCGGGCCATCATCCGCACGGCGGCGGCCCTGGCCGGGGAGACGGCCATCGTGGTCACGGACGTGGGCCAGAACCAGATGTGGACCGCGCGCCACTATCCGTTCACCACGCCCGGCCGCTGGCTGACCTCCGGAGGCCTGGGGACCATGGGCTTCGGACTTCCGGCGGCCATCGGCGCGACCCTGGCCGAACCCCAGGCCCCGGTGGTGCTTTTCTGCGGCGACGGCGGCATGCTCATGAACATCCAGGAGATGGCCACGGCGGCGGAGATCAAGGCCGACATGACCGTGGTGCTTTTCGACAACGGCGGCCTGGGGCTTGTGCGCCAACAACAAGACCTCTTCATGGGCGGACGGCGCTTCGCCACGGACTACCGCGCCCGGGTGGACTTCCCGGCCGTGGCCCGGGGGTTCGGCTGGCGGGTGTTCGACCTGGAGAAAGGCGGCGACCCGTCCGAGATGCTGGCCCGGGCCATGGGCGCCAAAGGCCCCTGCCTGGTGCGGGTTCCCGTGGATGCGGCCGCCAAGGTCTATCCCATGGTGGCCCCGGGCGAAGCCAATACCCGCATGATCGGCGCCACCGTGGCCTCGCCAGAAATGCTGCGCGAACGCGCGGCGGTGTAGGGAGGGGAGGCCTCCGGCGGCCAGGGGAGAAACTTTTTTGCAAAAAAGTTTCTCCCCTGGACCCCTCTCAAAAAACTTTGTCGCGCTTCGCGTCCGCGCTCGGGAGAGAG
>NZ_JAZHDB010000088.1:0-22829 GCF_036584575.1 Desulfolutivibrio sp. | reverse complement strand
GGTCCGGGGGAAATGATTTCCCCCGGGCGGGGTTCGGGGCGGCAGCCCCGACTCCTTCCTAGCCGCCCAGGTAGGCCTTTTTGACCATGGGGTCATGGCGCAGTTCCTCGGAAGAGCCCTGGGCCACGATCTCGCCGGTATCGAGGACATAGCCCCGGTGGGCGAAATCCAGGGCCACCTTGGCGTTTTGTTCGACCAAAAGGATGGTCATGCCCTCTTCGTTGAGCTTTTTGAGGGTACGAAACATCTCGTACATGAGCAGCGGCGCCAGCCCCATGGACGGCTCGTCGAGCAGGATGAAGTCGCAGCCGGTCATGAGCGCCCGGCCCACGGCCAACATCTGCTGTTCGCCGCCGGACAGGGACTCGCTGCGCTGTTTGCGGCGTTCGGACAGGCGCGGGAACAGGGTGAGCACCCGGTCCAGATCCTTGGCCCTGGCTTCGGGGCTGTCCGTGCGGGCATAGGTGGCCAGGTTCAGGTTTTCCATGACCGTGAGGTTGCCGAAGATGCGACGGCCTTCGGGGGCCAGGTCCATGTGCAGCTTGCGCACCACGTCGTGGGTTTCAACGGAAAGCAGGCTTTGGCCGTCGTAGCGGATGTCGCCCTGGGTGACCTTGGGGGCCTCAGGGGGCGGCAGGCGCATGATGGTCAGAAGCGTGGTGGTCTTGCCCGCGCCGTTGGCCCCGATGAGCGTGACGATCTCACCCCGGTTCACATGAAAGGTGATGCCGTGCAGGGCCTCGATGTTGCCGTATTTGACGTGCAGATTCTCGACGGAAAGAAGCATGCTGTGGTCCCGTGGCGCGCCGTCTGGCTGTGCGGCGCGTTTTCCGGCTAAGTGGTGGAGGCTCTCATCCCGGCCCGGCAGCCGCCTGTCCGGGACCGGCGATCCCGGCCGCGTGCGGCGTCCGCCTCTGGCGCACGACGAGATGTCGCGGCCAACCTCATGACACGCGACGCTAGATGGCGTCGTCCCCCAGGTAGGCCTTGATGACCACGGGATTCTCCCGAATCTCCTTGGGCGTGCCCTCGGCGATGGTGGCCCCGAAGTCGATGACCTTGATCCAGGTGCATAGGCTCATGACCACGTCCATCTGGTGCTCGATCATCCAGATGGACAGTTTGAATTCCTTGTGAATCCAGGCGATAAGCTTGATTAAGCCCTCCACGTCGGAGGAGTTGAGTCCGGCGGCTGGCTCGTCGAGCATGAGCAAATCGGGCTTGGTGGACAGGGCCCGGGCGATCTCCACCCGGCGCTGGATGCCGTAGGGCAGGTTGCCCGGCAGCTCATCGGCGAACTGGGCCAGATCCAGGGCTTCGAGGATCTCCATGCCCCAGGCGCGCATCTGGGCCTCCCGGTCCAGGTACCGTTTGGAGCGCAAAAAGCAGTCCCAGAGGCTGTAGCCCAGATGGTAATACTGGGACACCAGGATGTTGTCCAAAACGGACATGTCGAACCACAGCCGGATGTTCTGGAAGGTCCGGGCGATGCCCAGGCCCGTGACCTTGTGGGGTTTAAGCCCCCGGGTGTTTGTGCCCTTGAAGACGATGTCGCCGCAGGAAGGCTGGTAGAATCCGCTGATCAGGTTGAAGACCGTGGTCTTTCCCGCGCCGTTGGGGCCGATAAGCCCCATGAGTTCGCCGCCCGCAAAGGTGACGCTGAAATCGGTGACCGCGCACAGGCCGCCGAAGTACTGGGTCATGTCCTTGACTTCCAAAAGCGCCACGAGCCCTACCCCTTCAGTCTGTAGAATTTTTTAAGCCGCGGGAAGATGTCGGCCAACTCGCGGTTGCCCATGATTCCCTCGGGACGAAACTGCATGAGAAGCACCAAAAGAAGCGGGATGACGATCCACTTGATGATCTGCAAGGGCCGAAGCGCCTCCATGAGCAGGGTGATCAGGATGGCCGAGAGCACCGAGCCCGACAGCGACCCCATGCCCCCCAGATAGACCATGACCATGACCTCGGTGGATTTGAGGATGGTGAACGATCCCGGGTTCACATAGCCCAAAACGTGGGCGAACAGCGCCCCGGCGATGCCCGCCAGTCCGCAGGAGACCATAAACGCGGTCATCTTCACCTGGTTGGTGTTCACGCTCATGATCTCGGCCGCGATCTCGTCCTGGCACACGGCGTTGACCCCGTTGCCCAGGGTGGAGAAGATGAAGCGCCGGATGAGCCAGATGGAGAACACCGTGCCCAAAAAGACCCAGATGATCATCCAGGGCAGCTCCGCCGTGGTGTTCATGGCGGCGATGACCTTGCTCATGCCCATGAATCCTCTGGCCCCGCCGATGGCGTTGATGTTCTCGATGGTGCTTTTGACGATGTAGGCGGCGGCGATGGTGATGATGGCCAGATAGTCGCCCCGGGTGCGAAACGACGGCACGGCGACCAGAAGGCCCACCAACGAGGCGGCCACCCCGCCCGCGACCAGGACGAAGGGGAACAGGAACACGGCCAGGTGCGGGGGCAAAAGGGCCTCGCCGAATACGGAACCTTCGGCGAAGAGCAAAACGGACAGCACCGAGGACACGTAGGCCCCCACGGCCATGAACCCGGCGTGGCCGCAGGAGAACTCGCCCATGTTGCCGTTGATGATGTTTAGGCTCGACGACAGGATGATGTTGATGCCCATGAACATGAGGACCGACTGCCAATAGACGTTCATGGCCCCGGTCATGGACACGAACACGAGAACCGCCAGCAGCAGGGCGAGGAGCGCGGGAATGGTATACTGTTTCATCGTTACCCGGCCAAAAGGCTAAATCTTGGTCCGTCGCGCCACGCCGAAGAGTCCGGTGGGCTTGACCGACAAAATGAGGAGCAAAATGGTGAACGCGATGAGGTCACGCAGGGTGGAGGGGAAAAAGGCCACCACCATGATCTCCACGAACCCCAGAAGAAAGCCTCCGGCAAAGGCCCCCCGAATGGAGCCGATACCGCCCACCACTGCCGCAATAAACGCCTTCCAGCCGATAAGCGCCCCCATGTAGGGGTCGAGCACCGGATAGGTCACGGCGAACAAAAGCCCGGCCAGCCCGGCGAACCCGGAGCCCAAAACGAAGGTGAAGACGATGACGCTGTCGGCGGGGATGCCCATGAGCGGCACGGCGAAGCGGTCGTAGGAGATGGCCCGCATGGCCATGCCGATCTTGGTCTTGACCACCACGAAGCGCAGGAAGAAGAAGGCCAGGATGGCCACCAGGATGACGCCCATCTTGACGTTGGTGATGTTGACCCCGGCGATGTTGTAGACCGTCGTGGGAATGAGCGTGGGAAAGCTGCGGCGGCTGGCGCCCAGGAGCGCCAAGTTGGCGTGCTCCAGGATAAGCCCGCACATAAGCGCCGTGATGACCACGTAGAGCCGGTTGACGCCCTTGCGGCGAAGCGGCCGGTAGGCCACCCGCTCAAGGGTGACGCCCACCACGGCGGTGAGCATCATGGTCAGCGGCACGGCCAGGGCCAGGACCAGCCAGCCGGGCATGCCGGGGATGATCCCGAACTTTCCCAGAAAGAGCATGCACACGTAAAAGGCGATGTACGCCCCGACCATGAAGATGTCGCCGTGGGCGAAGTTGATAAGGAGCAGCACGCCGTAGACGAGACAGTAGCCCAGGGCGATGAGGGAATAAAAGCTCCCCCACTGCAGGGCATTGAAGATATTTTGGATAAACGATTGAAGCAACGGCCTGCCCCCCCGGCGATGTGATAAACGTCACGCCCCGGCCCGGGAAGCGGATTCCCGGGCCGGAACAATGACATGGTGAGTTAGTTCGGGCAAACCGACTTGTAGAAGCCGAACTTGCCTGCGTCGTCGATCTTGACCACCACGGCGCACTTGACCGGGTCGTGATCGCCCTCGGGATTAAAGGACATCTGGCCGGTGATGCCGTCGAAGTCCTTGGTGGAGGTCATGGCCTTGCGCAGGGCGTCGCGGTCCTTCTCCATGTCGCCGGTGATGGGGCCCATGCGCTTGACGCCGTCGAGCATCAGGTTGATGGAGTCCCAGGTCAGCGCGGCCACGTCGTCGGGGGTCTTGTTGTAGAGCTTGGTGTACTCGTCGATGAATTCCTTGGTCTTGCCCTTGGCGCCGGCGGCGGCGTAGTGGGTGACGAAGAACAGGCCCTTGCAGTCGTCGCCGCACAGGCCCATCAGGTCGCCGCTGCCCCAGGAGTCGCTGCCCAGAACCGGCTTGTTGAAGCCCATGGACTTGGCCTGCTTCACGATCAGCGGCACTTCATTATAATACTGCGGGGTGAACAGCACGTCGGCGCCGGACTTGGCGATGTTGGTCAGCTGGGCGGAGAAATCCACGTCCTTGGTGGTGAAGGTCTCAAAGGCCACCACGGAGCCGGGGCCGTTGATCTTCTCGAAGGCGGCCTTGAAATCCTCGGCCAGGCCCTTGGGATAGTCGCTGGCGATGTCGTAGAGCACGGCGGCCTTTTTCGCGCCGAATTCCTCGGTGGCGAACTTGGCGGCCACGGGGCCCTGGAAGGTGTCCAGGAAGCAACCCCGGAAGACGAAGGGACGGCCCTTGGTGGTGTTGGGGTTGGTGGACCAGGGGGAGATCATGGGGGCCTTCAGCTCGTTGGACGCCTCGCCAGCGGGAACGGCCTGCTTGCTGGACTGGGGTCCGATGATGCCCAGAACCTTGTCCTGGGTGATGAGCTTGCGGGCGGCGGACAGGGCCGACTCGGCCTTGGACTCGTTGTCCTCGTACACGAACTCCAGGGTGTACTTCTTGCCGCCGACGTCGATGCCGCCGGCGTCATTGATCTTTTTCTTGAGCATCTCGGCCGAATTTTTGGACGATTCGCCCACATCCGGAATGTCGCCGGTCATCGGGATGTTGAACCCGAGCTTGAGGCTGTCGGCGGCAAACGCGGGCAATGCCGTCAGAAGGACCAGCGCCAGGGCGCCAAGCAGGGACTTTTTCATGCAAACCTCCTGTTCTCGCTTCATTTCAAAGAGTTAACAACTCCGCACCGAGACCAGCCTATACCCTAACTTCCCTTGGAAGGAAATCCCTCGTTCGGCATAAAAAACAATTTTGTAAAATTCAAGCCGCCTTTTCGTGGTTCTGGCGTCTGCCGACCGGGCCTGGGGGAAGACGCCTCCCTCCATGCCCGGACGGCGTTCGTGCTGTCTAGGCCAGGCCCAGAACCTTCTCCACCGTGGTCGAGGGCATGCCGAAGGCCTCGCCCACGGCCCCGTAGGTCAGTTCGCCCAGGTAGGTGTTCAGGCCCAGGGCCAGGGAGCGGTCCTCATGCAGGGCCTCCACGCCCTTCTGGGCCAGCTTCATGGCGTAGGGCAGGGTCTGGTTGCACAGGGCGTAGGTGGAGGTGCGCGGCACCGCGCCCGGCATGTTGGCCACGCCGTAATGCACCACGCCGTCCACCAGATAGGTGGGGGCGGCATGGGTGGTGGCCTTGATGGTCTCCACGCAACCGCCCTGGTCCACGGCCACGTCCACGATGACCGAGCCTTCCTTCATGGTCCCGATCATGTCCCGGGTCACCAGGCGGGGGGCCTTGGCCCCGGTGATGAGCACCGCGCCGATCAAAAGGTCGGCGTAGGTCACGGCCTTGCGGATGTTGGGCTCATTCGAGGACACGGTGACGATGCGGCCCTGGTAGATATCGTCGAGATACTGCAGGCGGGAATGGTTGACGTCGAGCACGGTGACCTGGGCGCCCATGCCCATGGCGATCTTGGCCGCGTTGGTGCCCACCACGCCCGCGCCCAGGATGACCACCGAGGCCTGGGGCACGCCGGGCACGCCGCCCAAAAGAAGTCCCCGGCCGCCTTCGGATTTCTCCAGGTGATGCGCTCCCACCTGGGGGGCCATGCGCCCGGCCACTTCGCTCATGGGCAGAAGCAGCGGCAGTCCGCCGCCGGGCAGCTGCACGGTCTCATAGGCGATGCCGATGGTCCCGGACGTAAGCAGCACCTCGGTCAGGGGCTTGTCCGCGGCCAGATGCAGATAGGTGAAAAGAAGCAGGCCCTTGCGCAGATACTGGTATTCCGCCGCAATGGGTTCCTTGACCTTGATGACCATGTCCGCGCCCCAGGCTCCGGCGGCGTCGGTCAGCTTGGCCCCGGCGGCCGCATACTGTTCGTCGGGAAGCCCGCTGCCCTTGCCCGCGCCGGACTCCACCAACACGGTGTGTCCGCGCCGGATCAAGGTTTCCACCGCACCCGGGGTCATGGATACCCGGCTTTCCAACGTCTTGATTTCTTTAGGAATTCCAATAATCATCATCTTCTCCAAGGCGTATTAAATAATTAGGATTGATCGGAGCACGCCGCCGCGACGTTTTTCGAAAACCACCACTGTCATTCACGGGGTGTCGGACTTTTATGACAACCCCACGGGAAAGACAACCCAAAAGGAGGCCGCAGAAGGCCGGGAATCCCCGTCCGGAGGGACTTTTGGAATCATGTCCCAGTCTCGACACATGAAATTATCCGCGCCGCCGTCTCCCACCATGGTCTCCCCTGGTCCGGCTTGGTGCGCTCGGAACCCGACCCGCCTTGTTCCACAGCCCCCGGGCATCTTTCACTTTCTTAACCAATTGGCCGTTTTTTCCATCCCCTCCCCGACCAAACGCCCTGCCTTCGGCCGTCATCCCTAAAAAACATCTGTAACTACAGCATAATACGAAATACTCGCAACAAACGCATACCTGGTATTTATTTTGCATAGCCGAATCGGCGCATATCAAATCATGCCACGGCTCGTAGCTCATGCAAGGAGGGGGGGAGAGATGGAACGGCGTCTTCGCAAAACACTGCTTTTCTTGGCGGTCATCGGTCTTGTCCTGAGCATGTCCGTCGCCTATGTGGCGGCCCAGGAGTTCAAATCCGGCACGGCCTATTTCGAACCCCGGGGGGGCGTCTACGGCACCTTCGACGACCATGTGGAGGTGATCGCCACCTACGGCGGCGCCCTGGGCTATTTCATCGTGGACAACCTGTCCCTTGAGGCCGAAGGCCTGGGATATTACATCGACCAGCAGAAAATCGACGCCACCACCGCCGGAATGGCCGCCAAAAAAGACGCCGCCACGGCATTTGGGGGCAGCCTTATGGCCCGCTGGCACATGGCCGCCACGGACCAGGCCTCCTTTTTCGTGGGGGCCGGGGCAGGCGGACTGTGGGCCGACCGCAAGGTGCCCTACCGGGGCATGCAGTACAGCGTCACCGAGCAGGCCGAACTGGGCGCGACCGTCAAGCTGACCGAAGGCTTCAACATCAAGCTGGCCGGACGCTACCAGCACATCGGCACCTTCGATAAAAACGGCCTGAGCGCCCTGGGCGGAAACCTGGGCCTCAATATCACGTTTTGACCCGGCTTTGGCCGGTTACGAAAAAGTCCGGCCGCAGCCATGCGGGTGGACTTTTTTTTTCGCCAAAGGTAGCGTTTCGCAGATCGCCCGGGCCCCTGCCGCAAGGCCCGGTCCACGACGCGGCGTGGCGGAAGAGGGACGGATCATGACAGCGAAGGACAGCGGACCATGAGCAAGATACTGGACCAGGACGAGGTCGATGCGCTGTTGCGCGGTCTCTCCGGGGGCGAAATCGAGGCCGAGTCGGACATCCTGGAGGACGACACCGGGGTGGTGGTCTTCGACCTGTCCAACCAGGATCGCATCATCCGGGGCCGTATGCCGGTCCTTGAGATCATCAACGACCGCTTCGCCCGCTTGGCCTCCAACGCCCTGGCCAACGCCATGCGCAAGCGGGCCGACGTCAATCCCATCTCCATCGACATGTCCAAATTCGGGGACTTCATGCGTTCCCTGCCCGTGCCCACCTCCATCAACATCTTCAAGCTCGATCCGTTGCGCGGCAACGCCATCCTGGTGGTGGACTCCAGGCTGGTGTTCGCCATGGTGGAGAGCTTTTTCGGCGGCGCCGGCAGCCAGCCCAAGATCGAGGGCCGGGATTTCACGCCCATCGAACAGGCCATCATCGGCAAGGTGGTGCGCATCGCCCTGGAGAACATGGAGGAGTCCTGGGCGCCGGTGCACGAGGTGCATATCGAACTGGTGCGCTCGGAGGTCAACCCCCAGTTTGCGGCCATCGTGCCGCCAAGCGACGTGGTGGTGGTGGTGACTTTCGAGGTGGAGTTGGAAAACGCCATCGGGTCGCTCATCGTCTGCCTGCCCTACGCCACCATCGAGCCCATCCGCTCCAAGCTCTACGCCTCGTTCCAGACCGAGCGCCTGGAGGTGGACCACGCCTGGATATCGCGCTTCAAGGAGCGGCTCATGGAGACGCCGGTGGAGATGATCATCCGCTTCGGGGAGACCCAGATCACCGGCCGCCAGCTTTTGAGTTTAAAGCCCGGGGACATTTTGATGCTCAGCAACGACGAGGACGACCTTTTGGCGGCCGATGTCCAGGGCGTGCGCAAGTTCCAGGGCATCCCGGGCCAGGTCAAGTCCAACAAGGCCTTCCAGATCATCAAGGAAGAAGAGATCCGCTACGAATAGCAGGGAACGCCTCCGGCGGCGGGGCTTCGCCCGGCAACATTCCATGCCGGTTCTTGGCCGCGCGGCTTTGGGCCTCCGCATGGCGCGCCAGTCGGCCTGGCATGCGGATCGGGACGGAGACGGCAGCATCGGCCGGGAGTGATCCCGGCTTTTTTTGGGTCGCATGGCCGCACGCCTTACGACACCCCATCCCCCCGGTTCCCCTTCCCGGCCGGACCGATCGCGGCGGCGTTCCCCACGGCCAGGGGGCGGTCGTCCTTGAGCATGACCCCGGTCAACTCCCGGGTCAGGGCCAGAGCGAGCAGATGGTCCAGGGTGGCGGCGGCCTCGGCGTGGGGCAGCCCCTCGGGCCGGACGTTGGAGATGCAGTTGCGCCGCTCGTCGGTATTGCCCACCTTGGGGCCGAACGTCAGGTAGACGCCCAGGCTGTCCGGAGAGGTCAGCCCCGGGCGTTCGCCGATGAGGATGACCGTGGCCCGGGCCCGGCACAGCTCGCCAATCTCATCGGCCACGGCCACCCGGCCAAGGCTGACGTAGCTTCCCATGGCCAGGGACAGGCCCCGGCTGCGGCAGCGCGGCAAAAATTCCCGCAAAAACGGCACGGCCTGTCGCATCACCGCCGGGGCGGACAGCCCGTCGGCCACCGCCAGGGCCAGATCGGGAGGTTCCGACCCGGCAAGCGCCCCCTCGCGGGCGGCGCGCGTCACCATGGCCGCCGACTCGTTGTCCAGCCTGCGCCCCAGATCCGGCCGAAGCAGGTATTCCCGGCGATCCCCGGCCCGGCTGCGAAGCGACAAGGACGGCAGCCCCGCCTCGGCAAGCTCGCGCAACAGCCTGGGCACGTCCACGGGCAGATGCACCGCGTCCCGGGCCATGGCATGGTCGGCCAAAAAGGCCAGGTGCGCGGCGGTCGGCAGGCTCACCCCGGTCAAACCCACGGCCACCCGGGCGACTGTGAACCGGGTCAGGTCCAGGCGTTCGCCAGGCGTCCCGGCCGACGCACCCTGTCCGGCGGTTTCGGGCGCAGGGGCGGTGATCTTCGAGGCGCTTTCGGCGGACGGGACGCCTCCGGGCGAATCAGCGCAGATCATGGGGCAACTCCAGCAAAGGGTGTCCGGGACCGACGCCCCGGGGCCGCCCCCGGTCGTCGAAAAGGCCCATGGCCGCAAGCCAGGCCGCAAACTCCGGCGCGGGCGAAAGTCCCAGCACTCGGCGCAGGTACAGGGCATCATGGAACGAGGTGCTCTGGTAATTGAGCATGATGTCGTCGGCCCCAGGCACGCCGATGACGAAGGCGCACCCGGCCACGCCAAGCAGGGTCAACAGCACGTCCATATCGTCCTGGTCGGCCTCGGCGTGATTGGTGTAGCACACGTCCGCCCCCATGGGCAGGCCCAAGAGTTTGCCGCAAAAGACGTCCTCAAGCCCGGCCCGGATGATCTGCCTGCCGTCGTAGAGATATTCCGGCCCGATGAACCCCACCACGGTGTTCACCAAAAGGGGCGAAAACGCCCTGGCCACGGCGTAGGCCCGGGCCTCCAGGGTCTGCTGGTCCACGCCGTGATGGGCGCCGGCGGACAGGGCCGACCCCTGGCCGGTTTCGAAATACATGACGTTTTGGCCAACGGTCCCCCGATGAAGCGACAGGGCCGCGTCCCGGGCCTCGGCCAGGAGGGCCAGGTTCACCCCGAAACTGCTGTTGACGGCCTCGGTGCCGCCGATGGATTGGAAGACCAGATCCACCGGGGCGCCCTGGCGCACCAGTTCCAGGGTGGTCGTGACATGGGTCAGCACGCAGCTCTGGGCGGGGATGGCGTAGCGCTGACGCAATTCGTCGAGCATGTGCAAGAGGCGCAATATGTTGGCCGGGCTGTCCGTGGCGGGATTGATGCCGATGCAGGCGTCGCCGCTGCCCAGGGCCAGGCCGTCGATGGCCGAGGCCAGGATTCCGGTGGGGTCGTCCGTGGGGTGGTTGGGCTGGAGACGGGTGGCTATCCGGCCGGGCAGGCCGATGGTGGTGCGAAAGGCGGTCACGTTGTGGATTTTCGCGGCCACCAGGATCAGATCCTGGTTGCGCATGATCTTGGACACGGCTGCGGCCATCTCCGGGGTCAGCCCCGGGGCCAGGGCTGACAGGGACGCGCCGTCGGCGGCCTCGGACAACAGCCAGTCCCGAAACTGCCCCACGCTCATGGCCGAAACCGGGGAAAACGCGGCCCGGTCGTGGGTCTCAAGGATCAGCCGGGTGACCTCGTCGATCTCGGGGGGAATCAGCGGATGTTCCAGGAAGTCGGAAAGCGGCGTGTCGGCCAGGACGAACCGGGCGGCCACACGCTCGGCCTCGGTTTCGGCGGCAAGGCCGGCCAGGGCGTCACCCGACCGATGCGGCGTGGCCTTGGCCAGAAGCCCGGCCAGATCCGGAAAACGGTAGCTCACCCCGCCAACGGTGCATGTCCTCATGCGAAACCTCGCCCTGCCTATTTCACGGTCACGGAAACCTTGTCCGGGCGGGCCTCCAGAAGCTCGCACCCCTGGGGCATCTTGACCTGATAGGGCATGTCGTGGCGGCCCACCTCGGCGCCGGGCTTGACGTCCACCCGGGCCTCCACCAGATCCTCGAATCCCTTGTCGTTTAAAAGCTGCACCGGTCCCTTGATGCGCAACGTCACGGTTTTTTGGCCGATCTCCACCCGCTCCGGAGGGAAGGCCCGCACCGGCACCCGCACCGTGGCCTCGCCCAGGCGCGGGGCGAAATGCAGGGTGACCATGGCCGAAAGCGGCGAGGCCTCCAGGCCCTCGGGGATGTCCAGGCCGACCCGTTCCTCGACCATGGCCCCGCTGGCGGGGCCAAAGGTCAGGGGGTTGGTGCGGATGTCCTCAATGGCGGCGACGACCTTTTCCGCCCCGGTCACCCGGGCGGTCTCGGGCCGCACCCGGGTTCCGGCCAGGACATGGCCCTCGGGCACCGGCGAACCGAGCACGGGCTTGATCGGGATATCCCGGGACACGCGGCGCTCCACGTCGAGTTCGATGCGCGAGGGGCGGATCTCCACCACGTCGAAGACCTTGGAGATGGGGATGCTGGCCGGGTCCAGCCCGACCACGTTCTTGCCCGGGGTGATGTCGCTTAAGTTCAGGGGATAGACCAGTTGGCTCTCCTCAATCTTGCGCACCATGCCGCGCGGGCCGCGAACCAGCACCTCCACGGAGCCGAGCATGCCGCCCCGGATGAACAGCCCGTCGGGCATGCCGGCCATCTCCACCTTCATGGGCACCCAGCTGTCCACCTTCTCCCGCCCCGTGACCAGGTACCAGCAAAAGACGGCCAACACGAAGGCCAAAAGGAGCTGCTGCCAGTTGGATTTCATATCCGCCGTCCCCACACGTCCCACAACTTTTCCTTGAGGGCCGCTTCGTCCACGCAGGACACGATCTCGCCGTTTTCGGCCAAAGACACCACCCCGCGTTCCTCGGACACCACCACGGCCAGGGAGTCGGACTCCTCGGTGATGCCCAGGGCCGCCCGGTGCCGGGTGCCGTAGTCCGAATCGAGCCCCGCCGCAGCCGCCAGGGGAAGGATGCACCCGGCGGCGGCGATGCGGTCGCGGCTGATGACCACGGCCCCGTCATGCAGGGGGGTGCCGGGATAAAATATGGAGAGCAAAAGCTCCTTGCTGACCGTGGCCGACAGCTCCACCCCCCGCTGGACCACGTCGCCCAGGAGGATGTCCCGCTCGATGACGATGAGCGCCCCGGTCCTGGACTTGGCCATGCGAAAGACCGCCAGCACCACCTCGCGCACCAGGGTCTCGGCCACCTCGGAGCGCCGGGTCCGTTTCCAAAAAAGCCCCGTGCCCATGGTGGACAGGGCGCGCCGGATGTCGGCCTGGAACAGGATGATGACCACCAGGAAGATGGAGCCCAGGAAATTGGTGAGAAGCCAGTGCAGGGTGTTCAGGCCAAATTCGCCGGAGACGTAATAGATGATGATGATCAGCAAAAAGCCGTGGACGATGGACACGGCCCGGGTGCCTTTGACCAGCAACATGCCCCGGTAGAAGATAAAGGTCACGATGGCGATGTCGAGAAGCTCCCGCCATGTGAAATGCAGGTTTTCCCACCACTGGAGAAAGTTCACGGCGCACCCCTTCCGGCCCCGTCGGCGCAGGCGCGGTGAAAAAAAAGCTCCCGGGCCAGGGCCAGGCCCTGCCGGGCCGCCGTCACGTCATGCACCCGGTGGACATGCGCTCCCCGCACCCCGCACAGCGCCGTGGCGGTCATGGTCGCCGGGCCGCGCGCCGCCACGTCCAGCCCGAAAAGCCCCTGAAAAAGGGACTTGTTGGAAAGCCCCAGATAGACCGGCCGCCCCAGGGCGGCCATACGCGGCAGGCCGCGCAAAAGCTCCAGATTGTGCGTGGCCAGTTTGCCGAAACCGATGCCCGGGTCCAGGGCCACATGCTCCTCGGGAAGCCCGGCGGCGACCAGGCGGGTCAGCCCGCGCTCGAAAAAGGCCAGCACCTCGTCCACCACGTCGTCGTAGGCCGGGGCCGCCTGCATGGTCTTGGGTGAGCCCTGGCTGTGCATGAGCACGTATCCCGGCCGGTACTGGACCAAAACGTCCATCAGTCCGGGGTCTGCGGAACACGCCGACACGTCGTTTATGATCGCCGCCCCGGCGTCGAGGCAGGCGGCGGCGCAGGCGGCCCGGGTGGTGTCCACGGACACCAGGGGCCGGGCGGCCGGGGGCGGCAGGATGGCCGCGTTCCAGGCCGGGCTGACGGCAAAGGACGGGTCCGCGACGGCCCGGACCAGTTCGCGGACCACCGGAACCACCCGGGCCAGTTCCACCGCCTCGGGAACGGGATCGCTCCCGGGCCGGGTGGACTCGCCGCCCACGTCCACCATGTCCGCGCCGTCCCGGGCCAACTGCACGCCGTGGGCCAGGGCGGCCTCGCCGGTGTCGTGGGCCCCGCCGTCGAAGAAGGAGTCCGGGGTGACGTTTACGATGCCCGCCACCAAAAACGGGTCAGGCGCAAGGGCGCGCCCCTGCGGGCCGCCCACGCGCCACACGGGGCCTGGGCCAAAGCGTGAGACGGCGGCCGATGTGTCGGCCGCCGCCGTTTCAGGGCTGCTCTGGGCGGGAGCCCCGGGATGCCTGGAGGCCGGGCCGGACGGGCCAGCGGCCATCATGGCAAAGCCAGGGGCGGCCTCACGAGGGATCGCGGGGTTTTGCAGCATCGTCCCCGGCGCCGCCTGTGGCCTCGTCCCCCGGTTCCAGGGAGAATTCCTCCGTCTCGGAACCGGCATTGGCAGCGGCAGCGGCCGCGGCCTGGGGCGCATCGGCGCTCGAAGCGGGCTTCCCGGGCTGACCGGCGGCCGAACCGGACTGGCCGTTTTTGGGGGCCGGATTGTCCTGGGGCGGCAGGGGTTCGCCGCGCATGAGCAGGTCGATGTCCGCCCCGGAGATGGTCTCGCGTTCGAGCAGGGCCGCCGCGATGGCGTGCAGCATATCCTGGTTTTCCGTCAAGATGGTCTGGGCGCGATTGTAGGCGTCCTCCACGATCTTTCTGACCTCGGCGTCGATGCGCCGGGAGGTCTCGTCGCTGAAGTTTTTGTGATGCACCAAGTCCTTGCCCAAAAAGATCTCGTCGTCGCGTTCGCCGTAGGACAGGGGCCCGAGCTCCTTGCTCATGCCCCACTTGCACACCATCTTGCGGGCCATGTTGGTGGCCCGTTCGATGTCGTTGCCGGCCCCGGTGGTGAGCTGGTTGAGCACCAGCTCCTCGGCCACCCGGCCGCCCATGAGCACGCACAGGGTCTTGTCCAGGTGATCCTTGGAATAATTGTGGCGGTCGTCCGTGGGCAATTGCATGGTGACGCCCAGGGCCATGCCGCGCGGGATGATGGACACCTTGTGGATGGGGTCGGTTCCGGGCAGCACCCGGGCCACCAGGGCGTGGCCGGCCTCGTGATAGGCCGTGGTCCGTTTCTCCTCGTCGGAGAGGATGAGGCTTCTACGCTCCTTGCCCATGAGCACCTTGTCCTTGGCGTGCTCGAAATCCTCCATGGCCACGTGGTCCTTGCCCACCTTGGCGGCCTGAAGCGCGGCCTCGTTGACCAGGTTCTCCAGGTCCGCGCCGGAAAAGCCCGGCGTCCCCCGGGCCAGGACCTCCAGATCCACGCCGGAATTGAGCGGGGTCTTGCGGGTGTGGACCTCAAGGATGCGCTTTCTGCCGCGCACGTCCGGGGTGGGCACCACCACCTGGCGGTCGAAACGTCCCGGGCGCAACAGGGCCGGGTCCAGGACGTCCGGGCGGTTGGTGGCGGCGATGAGGATGACCCCCTCGTTGGACTCGAAGCCGTCCATCTCCACCAAAAGCTGGTTCAAGGTCTGTTCGCGCTCGTCGTGCCCGCCGCCCAGGCCTGCCCCGCGCTGGCGGCCCACGGCGTCGATTTCATCGATGAAGATAAGACAGGGGGCGCTTTTTTTGCCCTGCAGGAACAGGTCGCGCACCCGGGCCGCGCCCACGCCCACAAACATCTCCACAAAGTCGGAACCGGAAATGGAGAAAAACGGCACCCCGGCCTCACCGGCCACGGCCCGGGCCAGAAGCGTCTTGCCCGTGCCCGGAGAGCCCACCAGGAGCACGCCCTTGGGGATGCGCCCGCCCAGGCGGGTGAACCGTTTGGGATCGGACAGAAACTGCACCACCTCGGACAACTCTTCCTTGGCCTCGTCCACCCCGGCCACGTCGTCGAAGGTGATCTTGGTCGACTCCTGGGAGATCATCCGGGCCCGGGAACGCCCAAAGGACATGGCCCTCCCGCTGCCGTTTTGCATCTGTCGCATGAAAAAGATCCACACCCCGACCAGAAGCAGCATGGGGAACCAGGAAATGAGCAGCGTCATGTACCAGGGCGATTCCTCATCGGGTTCGGCCATGACCTGCACCTTGTTCTGCATGAGCATGCCCACCATGCCCGGATCCTCGGGGGTGTAGGTCATGAACTTGCTGCCGTCGGAGGTCACGCCGCTGATCTTGCGGCCCTGAATCTTTACAGAAACCACCTCACCGGCCGTCACCTTCTGAACGAACTCGGAATAGGAGAACTTGGCGCTGGGCGACTGGGGCTGGTTGAAAAGATTGAACAGGACGACCATGACCAGGGAGATGGCCGCCCAAAGCATGATGTTTTTCGCGAAACTATTCAAACCGTGATCCTCCAGGGGATTTCATGATCCGGGGTTGGGTGCGGAATACGGATGCCGCGTAGAGCATTTTTCAGCGTATCATGGGCTGGACGGGTCTGTCCACGCGCAAAAACCAGGCCCTGGCCCCCTGTCCGCCGTCGCGACACCAGGGCATCGTACGGGAAATAACTCCGCAACGCCGGTTCGGCAACCGCCTTCCTCGGTTTTTTCGCAGAAAGGGGCGCATTCCTACCCCGCCACGCCCTCCAAAGACCTGCTTTCCGTGTCGACCCCACTCCGCACCGGGCATAAATCCTACATTTTTGTCGGCACAAGCCCTACAGAATTGTAGCCGCTCCCTGGCCTCAGGCCTGTCGGAACCTGGCCCAAACTTCGATCAACATCCTGTTATTTAAACATTTCACAAAAAAAACCGGCATTGGCACGCCTCTTGCCCCTAAAGCGCATCACTCACACCGCGACGGGAGGTACTCCAATGCGCAAGATAGCGATTTACGGAAAGGGCGGCATCGGCAAATCCACCACCACACAGAACACGGTGGCCGGACTGGCCGAGATGGGCAAAAAGATCATGGTTGTGGGTTGCGACCCCAAGGCCGACTCCACCCGCCTGCTCCTGCACGGGTTGGCCCAAAAGTCGGTCCTCGACTCCCTTCGCGAGGAAGGCGAGGACGTGGAGCTCGACGACATCCTCAAGGAAGGCTTCGGCGGCATCATGTGCACCGAATCCGGCGGTCCCGAGCCCGGCGTCGGCTGTGCGGGCCGGGGCATCATCACCTCCATCAACATGCTCGAACAACTCGGGGCCTACGAAGCGGACAAAAAGCTCGATTACGCCTTCTACGACGTCCTGGGCGACGTGGTGTGCGGTGGTTTCGCCATGCCCATCCGCGACGGCAAGGCCGAGGAAATCTACATCGTCTGTTCCGGCGAGATGATGGCCATGTACGCCGCCAACAACATCTGCAAGGGTATCGTGAAATACGCCGACACCGGCGGCGTGCGCCTGGGCGGCATCATCTGCAACAGCCGCAAGGTGGACAACGAGAAAGAGATGATCGAGGAGCTGTGCCGCCAGCTGGGCACCCAGATGATCCACTTTATGCCCCGCGACAACATGGTGCAGAAGGCCGAGATCCATCGCAAGACGGTCATCGACTACGATCCGACCCATCCCCAGGCCGACGAATACCGGGCCCTGGCCAAAAAGATCGACCAGAACGAGATGTTCGTCATCCCCAAACCCCTGGAAATCAACAAGCTGGAAAAGATGCTCATCGATTTCGGCATCGCCAACTAGGGACGCCTGATTCCAGACAGCGGCGTTATTTGAAATCGCGGATTGACCTCCCTCGTGATCGTGGCGGGGGGCGCGGCGAGAGGCCCGCTCCCCGCGACAGCCCACCAGGGGAGACGCCCCTTTGTTGCCGACTGCGGCGCAGGGGCGAAAAGCGCGGCGGGAATTTCGACCACATTTATGATGGAAACGAAGATGGCCGGAGCTTTTTTTCGGCCCCGCGCGACCAGGCTTGCGGCAAAATTCACAAAATGCCGCGCGGGACACGGCCCCCACAGGGCCGCAACGGAAACCGACAAGGAGACATCACATGCTGACCATGGTGAGAGCCATCGTGCGCCCCGAGAAAATCGACGACGTCCTTTCCGCCCTCATGGACGCCGGATTCCCGGCCGTGACCAAGTTCAACGTGGCCGGGCGCGGCAAGCAGCGCGGCATAAAGATCGGGGAGATCCACTACGACGAGATCCCCAAAGTCATGCTCATCTGCGTGGTGAAGGACGACGACAAGGACTACGTGATCAAGACCATCATGGAGAGCGCCCGCACCGGCAAGCAGGGCTCCTTCGGCGACGGCAAGATCTTCGTCAGCCCCGTGGAGGAGATGTACACCATATCTTCCGGCACGAAGGAATCCTAAGGAGACGGTCATGAAGGAAGTCATGGCGATCATCCGCATGAACAAGATGAACCAGACCAAAAAGGCCCTGGCCGATGCAGGCCTGCCGGCCTTCGTGGCCCTGGAGTGCCTGGGACGGGGACGCGGCCTGATCAATCAGGAAGTCCTCAAAGGCGCGGCCGAGGGCAACGAGGAGGCCATCGCCCTTCTCGGAACCAAGGGCCGCCTGTACCCCAAACGCATGGTCACCGTGGTGGTTCCCGACGCCGACGTGCAAAAGGTCGTGGACACCATCATCGGCGTGAACAAGTCCGGCCGGGCCGGCGACGGCAAGATCATGATCATGCCCATCGGCGATTCGGTTCGGGTGCGCACGGGCGAGGCTGGCGAGGCCGCCGTTTCCTGATGCGCCGCGCCGCCATCGCCCACGGCCAGACCGGATAAGGAAATACAGACCAACGAGGTTATGAAGATGAGCACGACTCCCAAAAACCTGGAAGAGCTGAAAAAAGAGCTCTTGGACAAGATGCCCACCAAGGTCGCCCGCAAGCGCGACAAGGCCATCGTCCCAGGGGCCGAGTCCGGCGAGGCCATTCCCGTCATCCAGGCCAACGTCCGCACCATCCCCGGCATCCTCACCCAGCGCGGCTGCACCTACGCCGGCTGCAAGGGCGTGGTTCTGGGGCCCACCCGGGACATCGTCAACCTGACCCACGGCCCCATCGGCTGCGGATACTATTCCTGGCTCACCCGCCGCAACCAGACCGACGCGGGCGAGGATGGCGACAACTACATCCCCTACTGCCTCTCCACGGACATGACCGAAAACGACATCGTGTTCGGCGGCGAAAAGAAGCTGCGCGCGGCCATTAAGGAGGCCTACGACAACTTCAAGCCCAAGAGCATTTCGGTTTTCGCCACCTGTCCCGTGGGGCTCATCGGCGACGACATCCACGCCGTGGCCCGCCAGATGCAGGAGGAACTGGGCATCACCGTGTTCGCCAACTCCTGCGAGGGCTACAAGGGCGTCTCCCAGTCCGCCGGGCACCACATCGCCAACAACCAGATCTTTCGGCACGTCATCGGCACGGACGATACCCCGGTCGAAGGCAAGTACAAGATCAACCTGCTTGGCGAATACAACATCGGCGGCGACGCCTTCGAGATCGAGCGCATCTTCGAGAAGTGCGGCATCACCCTTCTGGCCACCTTCTCGGGCAACTCCACCATCACCCAGTTCCGCCAGGCCCACCACGCCGACTTGAACACCGTCATGTGCCACCGTTCGCTCAACTACGTGGCCGAGATGATGGAGACCAAGTTCGGCATCCCCTGGATGAAGATCAACTTCATCGGGGCTGAGGCCACGGCCAAGTCGCTTCGGCGCATCGCGGCCTACTTCGAAGACCCCGAGCTCATGGCCCGGGTGGAGCAGGTCATCGCCGAGGAGATGCCTGCGGTGAAAGCCGCAGCGGCCGAAGTCCTGCCCCGCACCACGGGCAAGACGGCCATGCTCTTCGTGGGCGGCTCCCGAGCCCACCACTATCAGGATCTGTTCCGCGAGATCGGCATGGAGACCCTGGCCGCCGGATACGAGTTCGCCCACCGCGACGACTACGAAGGCCGCCACGTGCTGCCCACCATCAAGGTGGACGCCGATTCGCGCAACATCGAAGAGCTTGAGATCGAGCCCGATCCGGTGCGCTACAATCCCCGCAAGACCCCGGAACAGATGAAGGCCCTGGAAGACAAGGACGTGCGCTTCAAGGTCTACGAGGGCATGATCGGCGAGATGAAGAAGGAAGCCCTGATCATCGACGACATCAACCAGTACGAGACGCACCGGATCATCGAGCTTATGAAGCCGGACATCTTCTGCGCGGGCATCAAGGAAAAGTACATCATCCAGAAGATGGGCGTGCCGCTCAAGCAGTTGCACAACTACGACATGGGCGGCCCCTATGCCGGATTCGTCGGCGCCGTCAACTGGTACCACGAGATCGACCGTCTGGTGAACACCAAGGTCTGGAGCCTGATCAAGGCCCCCTGGAACGACAACGGCCCCGAACTCGAAGCCGCCTACGTGGCCGGTTAATACCCATAACCCCGATCGTACGAGGGAGACATTATGGCCCTTCTCAGACACACCACCCCGGAGATCAAGGAGCGTTCGGCGCTCACCATCAATCCGGCCAAGACCTGCCAGCCCATCGGGGCCATGTACGCCGCCCTGGGCGTACGCAGCTGCATGCCGCACAGCCACGGGTCGCAGGGGTGCTGCGCCTACCACCGCTCCACCCTGACCCGCCACTACAAAGAACCCATCGTGGCCGGCACAAGCTCGTTTACCGAAGGCTCCTCGGTCTTCGGCGGCCAGTCCAACCTGCTCCAGGCCATCGAGAACATCTTCACCCTGTATGAGCCCGACGTCATCGCCGTGCACACCACCTGCCTGTCCGAGACCATCGGCGACGACTTGCGCCAGATCTCACGCAAGGCCATGGACGACGGCAAGGTGCCCGAAGGCAAACACGTCATCTACTGCAACACCCCGAGCTACGTCGGCACCCATGTCACGGGCTACGCCAACATGGTCAAGGGCATCCTCAAGGGCTTCGCCAAAAAGACCGGCGCGCCAAACGGCAAGGTGAACATCATCCCCGGGTTCTGCGAACCCTCGGACATGGCCGAGATTCGCCGCCTGTGCGGCATGCTGGGCGTCGAGATCGTCATGGTCCCGGACACCGACGGCGTGGTCAACGGCCCCCTGACCGGAACCTACGAGATGTTCCCCAACTACGGAACCACCCCCGAAGAGGTGGCCACCATGGGCGACGCCACGGGCTCCATCGGCCTTGGGCGCTGGGCCACGGCCGAGGCGGTGAACTACCTGGACGCCGAATTCAAGGTGCCGGGCAAGATCCTCGACCTGCCCATCGGCCTCCAGGCCACCGACCGCTTCGTGGACGCCCTGCGCAAGATGGCCGGGGTCGCGGTTCCCACGGCCGTGGATTTCGAGCGCGGCCAGGTGGTGGACGCCATCTCCGACTACATCCAGTACCTGCACGGCAAGAAGGTGGCCCTGGCCGGCGACCCCGACCAGCTCCTGCCCATGGTGGAGATGCTCCTGACCCTGGGCATGATCCCGGCCTATGTGGTGACGGGCACCGGCGGCAAGCTCTTCGAGGAGCGCATGAATGCCCTGCTTGCGGACGTGCCCTATCCCTGCAAGTTCAAAAACGGCGAGCAGGCGGACATGTACCTCTTGCACCAGTGGATCAAAACGGAGTCCGTGGACCTTTTGATCGGCAACACCTACCTGAAATACATCTCACGGGATGAGGACATTCCGCTGATCCGCCACGGCTTCCCGATCCTGGACCGCATGGGGCACCAGTACTTCCCCACGGTGGGCTACAAGGGCGCCCTGCGGATGATCGAAAAGATCACCGGGGCCATCATGGACCGCATGGATCGCGACTGCCCCGAGACGAAGTTCGAACTGCAAATGTAACGACCAACCGGGGAGGGGGGAGGCCCCCTCCCCTTTTCGCGCTTGTCGCGAGATGGAGAACGCCACGCATGGAGAAGCCGAAACATCTCATTTTGTGCTGCGCCAGCTTCCGGATGAAAGGCGAACCCAAGGGCATCTGCCACAAGAAGGGTTCGCATTCGCTTCTGGGCTACATGGAAGAAGGGGTGCTGGACCGGGACATCGACGCCCGGGTGGTCAGCACCGGCTGCATGAAGCAGTGTGAGGACGGCCCGGTGGTCATCGTGATGCCCGAAAACTATTGGTACAAGGGCATCGACAGCGAGGACGCCGTGGATGAGATCCTGGACGCGCTGGAGGGCGGCGAGGCCGCCGAAGAGCGTCTGTTCACCTAACGACACCCCTCCGCAATTGGGCCATTGCCCAACCCCGCCCCGTTGGAACGCCGCGCCAACGGGGCGGCTTTTTTTGGTTGCCGGACTCGCGCCCCGGCAAGAGGCAGTATTGAACTACCCCGAAACCGCCGCGGGAGGTTCGTTGACGCGGCATGTGCTGCCGCGTATTTTGATTGCGACATACGAACGGCTATCGGGGTCCGCTTCCCCCGAAAAGGACAGGCGAACATGCGGCGACTGTTTTTTTGTATCGCGCTTGCGGCGGGGATGCTCGGGCTGTGGGGCTGGGATGCGGGGGTTGTCGCCGCGCAGAAGCCGCCTGTTGCGACGGATACGGAAACGGCAGCGAAGTTGGATAAATTGCAGTGGCGGCTGGATGAATTGGAGCGGAAAGAGCGGGAGTATCTGGGGCTCCGTGAGCGGGATCAGAAGGAGATGGAGAAGCGGCTTCGGGAATTTGAAAGTGGTGTGAAGCAGGAGGCGGAGAAGGAGACGCAGAACGCGAAGGAGTTGGTTGAGAACAAAATTAAGTACTTTGACTTGTGGTTAGCATTTATTTCTATAATAGCCACTATTGCCGCAGCATCAATTCCAATTACCTACAGACTGTTGATGAGGAAAATAAGAAAATCAGAAAGAATTGCATCAGAAAGCCTTGCAAAGGTAGTTGACATACACGAAAAAGCACAAAATAAGTACCATGACATTCAACAAGTCACAGAAAATGCCAACATCCTTTTTGGAGAATTAAAAATAGCCACACGCGATGCAAAAATCCAGCTCGATGAAACACGGATCGCTACAAAGACGGCTACAATATTACTCGAAGAAACACAAACTGCTATTCATAGCGCAAAACAACTCCTTGATGATCTAAAAGTTGAGAAAGAAAAATTATCATCTCTTCTTGTGACACAAACAAATCCGAGTGCCGCCTCAAGCCCTTCATCTCGACGCGCCGCAAAGATTGCCTCCGAGCAAGATGAGGATACGTACAGCAAGTTTGCTGGAGAAGCACTTCTCGCGCAGGAGAAGGGGGATTATTCTGCCGCTCTCAAGGCATGGGAAGAGGCGTCGCGTATAGATCCAAATGCGGCACAAGCGTATTTTGGGATCGGATACGTGAAACACATGCTTGCTGACAACGCCAAAAATACAGAAAAATTCAAACTCCTAAACGAGGCAATAGAGGCCTATTCAAAAACAATCTCCCTTGCTCCTGACAGCTCTGCAT
This sequence comes from Desulfolutivibrio sp., assembly GCF_036584575.1. Taxonomy (NCBI): domain Bacteria; kingdom Pseudomonadati; phylum Thermodesulfobacteriota; class Desulfovibrionia; order Desulfovibrionales; family Desulfovibrionaceae; genus Desulfolutivibrio; species Desulfolutivibrio sp. The sequence continues at coordinate 74 of NZ_JAZHDB010000088.1, read as the reverse complement.
CCTACAACAACTTGGGAAGTGCCCTTGCCGAACTGGCCGCCCCGGACCTGACGCCTGAACCTGAAAAACGGCGA
>NZ_JAZHDB010000087.1:0-4862 GCF_036584575.1 Desulfolutivibrio sp. | reverse complement strand
CCGAGGTCTTCACCCTGCTGCAGACCAAGGCCATCGACGGCCAGGAGAACACCTGGTCCAACATGTACACCCAGAAGATGCACGAGGTGCAGGAGTACATCACCGAGACCAACCACGGCCTGCTCGATTACATGCTCGTGACCTCCGCCGAGTTCTGGAACGGCCTGCCCGCCGACGTGCGCACCGAACTCGAGGCCTGCATCAAGGAAGCCACCGCCTACGGCAACAAGGTTTCCGCCGACAAGGACATCGCAGACAAGAAGAAGATCGCCGACTCCGGCCGCACCCAGATCATCACCATCACCCCCGAAGAGCGGCAGCAGTGGGTCGAGGCCATGAAGCCCGTGTGGGCCGAGTTCGCCTCGGGCATCGGCCAGAAGAACATCGACGCCGCTGTGGCCTCCAACAAATAGCCGCAGGACGCATGATGCAAGGTTCGTCAATCATGAACCGCCTTGAGGAAGGTTCCATCACCTTCCTCATGGCGGCAACGACGCTTCTGGTGTTCGTGGAGGTCATCCTCCGCTTCGTGTTCAACACCGGCATGATGTGGGCTCAGGAACTGACCCTGCACATGGCCGCCTGGATGGTCATCCTCGGCGCGCCCTACGGCCTCAAGGTCGGCTCCCACATCGGCATCGACGCCTTCGTGCGCACCCTGAACCCCAACACCGCCCGCGTGGTCACCACCCTGGCCATTCTGGCCGGGCTGGCCTACTGCGGCCTGTTCGGCTACGGCTCCTGGATCTACGCTAAAAAGATGTGGGTCACCGGCATCGAACTGGAAGACATGAACGTCCCCCGCTGGCTGGCCCACGGGGCCATGCTGCTTTTGGGCTTTGCGCTTCTCGCCCTGCGCCTCCTGGCGCTCCTTCGCAAGGTCATCACCGGGGAGGCCACCGGCTTCTCCCTGACTGACGAGGCCAAGGAGAGCATGCAACTGGCCGAGGAGGCCAAACGGATCAGCAAGGCGCAAGGAGCGGGCAAATGACCACGGTTGTCCTTTTCAGTTTACTGTTCCTGTGTCTTTTGACGGGCATGCCCATCGCCCTGGCCCTGGGCTTTTCCAGCATCACCACCATCCTTTTTTTCTCCAACGACTCCCTGGCCTCCATCGCGCTCAAATACTTCAGCACCCTGTCCGACCACTATACGCTTCTGGCCATTCCGTTTTTCATCCTGTCCTCGCATTTTCTCTCCACGGGCGGGGTGGCCAACCGGCTCATCCGCTTCGCGGTCAGTTGCGTGGGGCACATCAAGGGCGGCCTGGCCATGGCCTCGGTCCTGGCCTGCATGCTCTTCGCCGCCGTGTCCGGCTCCTCGCCGGCCACCGTGGCCGCCATCGGCAGCATCGTCATCGGCGGCATGGTCCGGGCCGGATACAGCGAGTCCATGGCCGCCGGCGTCATCTGCAACGCCGGAACCCTGGGCATCCTCATCCCGCCGTCCATCGTCATGCTTGTTTACTCCGCGGCCACCCAGGTCTCGGCGGCCCGCATGTTCATGGCCGGTTTCCTGCCCGGCGTGCTCCTCGGGCTCTCGCTCATGCTGGCCATCTACATCACGGCCCGGGTGAAAAAGCTCCCGGCCATGCCCTGGTCCGGGTTCCGCGAGATCTTCGCCTCGGGTTTTTCGGCCCTGGGCGGGATCATGCTTATCGTCATCGTGCTGGGTTCGATCTACGGCGGCGTGTGCAGCCCCACCGAGGCCGCCGCCCTGTCCGCGATCTACGCCTACTTCGTGGCCGTGTTCATCTACCGCGACATGGGGCCGCTGAAAAACGAACCCTGGACAAAAACCGGAGAGTCCGGCGCGTCCATGGTTTTCCGAAACCTGTGGGCCATTCTGGCGGCCATCCCCAAATCCACCACCGATCCGCAGGTGCGCAAGGTGCTGTTGGAGGCGACGAAGGTGAGCGTCATGCTCCTTTTCATCATCGCCAACGCCATGATCTTCGCCCACGTGCTGACCACCGAGCGCATCCCGCACCACATCGCCGAGCTCATCGTGGGCTGGGGCCTGCCAGCCTGGGGATTCCTCCTGGTGGTGAACATTCTTTTGCTCATCGCCGGAAACTTCATGGAGCCCTCGGCCATCCTGCTCATCATGGCCCCCATCCTGTTTCCCATCTCCCAGCAGTTGGGCATCGACCCCATCCACCTGGGCATCGTCATGGTCATCAACATGGAAATCGGCATGATCACCCCGCCGGTGGGCTTAAACCTCTTCGTCACCGCAGGCATCACCGGCCGCAGCATCACCTGGGTCATGCGGGCCGCCCTGCCCTGGCTCATGGTGCTCATCGGCTTCCTGATCCTGGTCACCTACGTGCCGTCCATCAGCACCTGCGTGCCGGAGTACATCGACTACCTCAAAGGCTACAACTAGACGTCCGGCCCGGCCGGTCACTCCACAAAGCCCCCTCCCCGGAGGGGGCTTTGTCGTCAATGGCGGCCCGACCGCCGGGCCTTGCCCCAAAACCGCTTTTGGGCAAGACTGATCGCCCACATGGACACGCGCGACATCGCCGAATATATCCGGGCGCTTTTGGCCTCCGAATCCCTGGGCAGCTTCGTGGCCCACCACCGGCTCATCCCCGGCCGGGAGGCCCAGACCGCCGCGACCCTGCGACCCTGGCCCGCGATCCTGACCGAGCTTCTGGCCGCCCGGGGCATCGACGCCCTCTATTCCCACCAGGCCACGGCCTGCGACCTCATCCGGGCCGGGCGGCATGTGGCCGTGGCCACGCCCACGGCCAGCGGAAAGTCGCTCATCTACCTGTTGCCCGTGATCGAACAATTCCTGCGCGACCCCGAATCCCGGGCCGTGTTTCTTTTCCCCTTAAAGGCCCTGGCCCAGGACCAGTTGCGGGTCATCGAGGAACTGCTCGCCCCCCTGCCGCCCTCGGCCAGGCCCCGGGCGGCCATCTTCGACGGCGACACCTCATCCCATTTTCGGCGCAAGCTGCGCGACAACCCGCCCAACATCCTGCTCACCAACCCGGAGATGCTGCATCTGGCCCTTTTGCCCCACCACGAGAACTGGTCCGCATTCTTCGCGGGCCTGACCCACATCGTGGTGGACGAAATGCACACCTACCGGGGGGTCATGGGCTCGCACATGGCCCATGTGTTCCGGCGGCTTGCCCGGGTCTGCGACCGCTACGGGGCGCACCCGGCCTTCGTGTTCTGCTCGGCCACCATCGGCAACCCGGGCCAACTGGCCCGCGACCTGACGGGCCTGGACGTTACGGCCATCACCGACAGCGGCGCGCCCACCGGCCCCCGGCACTTCGTCTTCGTTAATCCCCCGGGCAGCGCCGCCACCGCCGCCGTGAACCTCCTGCGCGCGGCGCTCACTCGCGAACTGCGGACCATCGTCTACACCCAGTCGCGCAAGATGACCGAACTCATCGCCATGTGGCTCACCGAAAAGGCTGGCAAGGACGGAGTGAACGCCTCCCGGGTCAGCGCCTACCGGTCGGGCTTTCTGCCCGAGGAGCGTCGGGAGATCGAGGCCCGCATGACCTCAGGGGAACTTCTGGCCGTGGTCTCCACCAGCGCTCTGGAGCTGGGCATCGACATCGGCGGCCTGGACCTGTGCGTCCTGTGCGGCTATCCGGGCTCGGTCATGTCCACCTGGCAACGCGGCGGCCGGGTGGGCCGCTCCCGGCGCGAATCCGCCGTGGCGCTCATTGCCGGGGAGGACGCGTTGGATCAGTATTTCATGCGCAACCCGGCGGACTTTTTCGAGCGCCCCCCGGAGTCGGCGGTCATAAACCCCGCCAACCCGGCCATCGCCGCCCGGCACCTGGAATGCGCCGCGGCCGAGATGCCTCTGCGGGCCGGAGAACCGTATCTGGCCGATCCGGAGTTTCGGGCCGAGCGCGACCGGCTGGCGGTCGCGGGCCTGCTGCTGGCCGACGAGGACGGGTCACGGTGGTACGCGGCCCGCAAGCGCCCCCACCGCGACGTGAACCTGCGCGGCACGGGCGGCCGCTTCCGCATTGAGGCCGAGGGCCAGACCCTGGGGGAGATCGACGAGCACCGGGCCTTCCGCGAGACCCACCAGGGGGCCGTCTACCTGCACCGGGGGCGCACCTTTGAAATCGCGGACATGGATCTGGCCACCCGCAAGGTCACGGCCGTTTCCTGCCGGGCCGACTATTACACCAAGGCCCGGGGCCACAAATCCACGGAGATTTTGGCGGTCAGCGGACAGGCCACGGCCTACGGGGCCAGGGTGTATTGCGGGCGGCTTCGGGTCACGGAGTGGATCACCGGCTACGAGCGCCGCCGGGTGCGCGGAGGGACGCTGCTTGGCATCGTGCCCCTTGACCTGCCGCCCCTGACGTTTGAGACCGACGGCTTCTGGTACGCCATCCCCCGGGAGGTGCAGGAGGAGATGGACCGGCGGCTTTTCCACTTCATGGGCGGCATCCACGCCATGGAGCATGCCCTGATCGGCATCCTGCCCCTTTTGGTGCTCACGGATCGAAACGACCTGGGCGGCATCTCCACCCCCCTGCACGAGCAGGTGGGCCGGGCTGCGGTCTTCGTCTACGACGGCATCCCCGGCGGCATGGGCCTGACGAAAATGGCCTTCGCCCGGGCCACGGAGGCCCTGTCGCGCACCCTGGCGGTCATCGCCACCTGCGAATGCGAGACGGGCTGCCCGTCCTGCGTACACTCTCCCAAATGCGGCTCGGGCAACCGGCCCATCGACAAGGCCGCCGCGCAATTTCTGCTGGAGCTTCTGACCACCCGCGATCCCGAACCCGCCCCGCCCCCGGTGGCCACGTACACTCTTTCCCCGAGGACACGCCGAGCTTCGTCGGGCTGGAGGGATTCCTCAACGCCCGG
>NZ_JAZHDB010000086.1:0-4802 GCF_036584575.1 Desulfolutivibrio sp. | reverse complement strand
TGTTTAGAGGTAAAAAATATCAAAACGGCGCCAAGCTCATCCCGGCCGCCCCGGCCGCCCCGGCCGCGCCCACGACGCAACCGTCTCCAACGGCCCCGGCCATGCCCGCCCCTCCGGCCGCGCCTGCGCCGTAGGCCTCTTCCCTTTTTCGCGCCTGCCCAGGCCCCGCTGGTGGCGACGGGGCCTGAACCGGATTTTGGGACAGCCGAAAATGGCGTCTCTTTTGGTTGTCAAAATATAAAATATCGCTTATATTTTCCCCATGGCGTGGAGCGTTGAATATCTTGATGACCGTGTCCGGCGGGAGATCGCCACGTTGCCAAGCGACATTCGCGCCAAGCTCGCCAGGGTTGCGGGCATGATTGAGGCCTATGGGCTTTCGCGCGTTGGAATGCCGTACGTCCGCCATGTCGAGGGAAAGCTCTGGGAAATCCGGGTGAGGGGACAAGACGGGATTGCCCGGGTTTTTTATGTTGCGGCCACGCCGCAGCGGGTCATTCTCTTGCACGCCTTCGTGAAAAAAACGCAAAAAACGCCGCGATGCGAGATTGAAAAGGCTTTGCAAGCCGCTCTGGAGGTGCAGGATGGGAAAGCGTCTCCTTGACGATCATGAAAAATGGATGATGACCGATCCGGACTATCGGCGAGAATACGAGGACCTGGAACCTGAATTCGTCGTGGCTGGGGCGCTTGTACAGGCCCGCCTGGAGGCCGGGATGACACAGGAGGATGTGGCCGCCGCCCTGGGCGTGAAGCAGCCCGCCGTGGCCCGGATCGAGTCCGGAAAAAACGTCTCCCTCAGAACCCTTGAACGCTACGCCAGGGCCGTGGGCCGCAAGGTCGCCATTACCTTGATTCCTGCCTCACAGGGCAGCGAAGGGCAACCGCCTTTCCCGCAGCGGACATAGCCCTCCCGGCCCTTCCCTTTTCCGCGCATGCCAAGGCCCCGCCGATGGCGCGAGGGCTGCGCCTTTTGGCGGACACGCTTCGTGGGCTTGCCGTCTGCATCCCGAAAGGGTATTCTTTTGCATACAATGTATGTAGGGAGAATACCGATGGCCAACCTACCGACAACGGTTCGCATGGACGAGGACATGGTGGCGCGCCTGGACGGTCTGGCCCGGGCCAGCGGCCGCAGCCGGGCCTGGATCATCAAGGACGCCCTGTCCCGGTATCTGGACTATGAAGTCTGGTTCGCCCGGGAAGTGGAGAAGGGGCGGATGGACGCGGCGCAAGGCCGCACCCTGTCTCACGACGAGGTGAAGGACCGGATGCGCCGCCGGGGAATCCATGTCGATTGAATGGACCGTGCTGGCAGCGGGCGACCTGGACGGCGTGATGGAGTATGTCGGCCGCGACGACTGGCCCACGGCCGAGCGTGTGGGCCGGGAGATCGTGGCCGCCGTCAGCCGTCTGGCAGCCTTCCCCGGCCTGGGGCGGCCTGGTCGGGTGGAGGGGACGCGCGAACTCATCGTGCCGGATATCCCCTACATCGTGGTCTACGAGGTGCGGGGCGACCGGGTGTGCGTCCTGCGCCTTTTGCACGCCGCCCAGGCATATCCGCCGCAGCAGTAAGCACAGGTCATGAAGAGGGGGGCGGGCCTTTGTCCGTGTCTCCCCCCTCCTTCAAGGGCAAAGGCCCCGTCGTCGCCAGCGGGGCCTTTGTCATTATGGGAGGGGGCTGCGCCGCAGCCGGGACATCAGAGGACGGCGCCGGGCGGCACGGGGTGGATGTTCCAGATGTCCCGGGCGTACTGGGCGATGGTCCGGTCGCTGGAGAAGACCCCCATGCGGGCGGTATTGAGGATGGACTTGGCGGTCCAGGCCCGCTTGTCGGCGTAGTCCCGGAACATGTCGTCCTTGGCCCGCACGTAGGCCATGAAATCCGCCAGGTGCAGGTAGCGTTCGTTGGGGGACAAAAGCTTGTCGTGCAGCCAGTGGAAGGCCCCGGGGTCGAGTGGGGTGAAGCGCCCGGCGGACAGGGCGTCGAGCACCCGGCGAATCTCGGGGTGGGCGGCGTGGAAGTCCCAGGGGTTGTAGGCCCCGCGCGACAGCAAGTCCTCCACCTCGGGGGTGGTCAGGCCGAAGAGGTAGAAGTTTTCCGGGCCCACGGCCTGGCGGATCTCGATGTTGGCCCCGTCGAGGGTGCCCACGGTCAACGCGCCGTTTAAGGAAAACTTCATGTTGCCGGTGCCCGAGGCCTCGGTCCCGGCCGTGGAGATCTGTTCGCTGATGTCGGCGGCGGGCACCAGCTTTTCGGCCACGGACACCCGGTAGTCGGCGGCAAATACCACCTTGAGCAGGTCCGCCACGCGCTTGTCGCGGTTGATGGTCTGGCCCACGGCCAAAATCAGCCGAATGATCTCCTTGGCCTCGAAATAGCCCGGCGCGGCCTTTCCGGCGAACACGTAGACCGCAGGCGACGGGGGAACGATCCCGTCCTCCACGATGCGCAGGTATTGCAGGATGATGCCCATGAGGTTCAAAAGCTGCCGCTTGTATTCGTGGATGCGCTTGGCCTGGATGTCGAAGGCGGCGTCGGGGGACACGGTGATGCCGGTGGTGGAGACGATGTAGTGGGCCAAAAGCTCCTTGTTGCCGCGCTTGATCTTGGCCACGGCGTCGGCGAAGGCCGGGTCGCCTGCCAGAGGCTCAAGGCCCCGCAACTGGTCCAGATCGGCGATCCAGCCCTCGCCCAGGGCGTCGGTGATCAGCGAGGCCAGGGAGGGGTTGCATTTGTACAGCCACCGCCTGGGGGTGATCCCGTTGGTCTTGTTGTTGAATTTTTTCGGCCACAGGTCGTGGTAGTCGGGGAAAAGCCGCGTCTTGACCAGCTCCGAGTGCAGGGCCGACACCCCGTTGACCGAATGCGAACCCACCACGGCCAGATTGGCCATGCGCACCTGCTTGACCGGCGTCTCCTCAATGACCGACATGCGGCGCAGACGGCCCACGTCGCCGGGAAAGTTCAATTCCACCTGCTGCAAAAAGCGCCGGTTGATCTCGTAGATGATCTGAAGATGGCGGGGCAGCACCTTCTGCATGAGCTCCACGGGCCACATCTCCAGGGATTCGGGCATCAGCGTGTGGTTGGTGAAGGCCAGGGTCCGGTTGGTCAGCTCCCAGGCCCGCTCCCAGGGCAGGCGGCGTTCGTCCACGAACACCCGCATGAGCTCGGCCACGGACAGGGCCGGATGGGTGTCGTTGAGCTGGATGGCCACATAGTTTGGAAAGTCCTCGATATTTCTGTTCTGCTTGAGAAAACGCCGGGTGATGTCGCGGATGGAGCAGAACACCAGAAAGTATTCCTGGACCAGCCGCAATTCGCGCCCGAAGGAGATGGACTCGCTGGGATACAGGATCTTGGAGACCAGTTCGGAGTAGACCTTTTGATGGATGGATTTGATGTAGTCGCCCTGGTCGAAGATCTGCATGTCGAAGCTCTCCGAGGCCTTGGCCGCGAAAAGCCGCAAAAGGACGACGGTCTGGCCGCCGAATCCGACGATGGGGACGTCGTAGGGCACGCCTACGATGTCCTCCCAGTCCACCCAGGTGGGCATAAAGGAGCCGTCGGGGAAAGAGTGGTCCTCCACCCGGCCGTACATGGGCACCAAAACGGCCTGATCCCGGCGTTCCAGTTGCAGGGGCATGCCGTCGGCCATCCAGTAGTCGGGCTTTTCCACCTGCCGCCCCTTCTCGATGACCTGTTTGAACAGTCCGTATTCGTAATGGATGCCGTAGCCGTGGCCGGGCAGATGCATGGTGGCCAGGGAGTCCAGGAAACAGGCGGCCAGGCGTCCCAGGCCCCCGTTGCCCAGGGCCGGGTCGCGTTCCAGTTCGCGCATTTCATCGATGCCCACGCCAAGATCGGACAGGATCTTGTCGATATGCTCATCCAGGCGCATGTTGCAGACGTTGTTGCCGATGCAGCGGCCCAGCAGATATTCGATGGACAGGTAATACATGCGCTTGGCCCCGGCGGCCCGGAAGCGGGCCCGGGTCTCAAACATCCGGTCCACCAGGCGGTCGCGCAGGGAGAGGGCCAGGGAGCTGGCCAGGCTGCGCGGCGCGCGTTCCTCGTAGGTCTTGCCCAGGGAATGGGCCAGATGGTCGAGGATGGAGCCTTTGAGGGCTTTTTCCGTTGAGTCCTTTTGCGTGTGGCGCAGTCTGGGGGGCATGCGACCTCCGGGAGGAAAGAGTGCGAGGGGGGACGTTACTGACAGATGGTAGCAAAATGGCGCCGGGATTGTCCATTTTCCCGCCCCCGGGATTTTGGCGACTTTTTTTTCGCCGCCCTAAAGAACCGGGATCGATAAACCGATGAAGAGAGGCAAGTCAGCGTCATTCCCCGTCGCCGGGAGGGAGAGCCTATGGATATTGGAAGCGCACAGGGAACGGCCTCCATGGCCGCGTCCATGCAGAAAGACACCTTTGGGGCCCAACTCGTGACCAAGACTCTGGATTACATGAACCAGAGCCAAAATTCGGGCACGACCAACGCGGATTACGACTTTCAGACCAAGGTGCTGTCGGCGGCCGGCATCGGTGGCAACCTCAACATCAACGTGTAGCGCACGCGGGGAATGACGCCCCTTTTCGGAAGGCGGCCAGGGCCCGGGACCGGGGATTCGGTCACGGTCCCCGGCCGCCTTCGTCGTTTGCCTGGCGTATTGCCTGGCCGCACCGCCGCGTCTTGCCATCCCCGGAAATATGGGCCATGCCCCGAGGCAAGAGGAGCCGGACATGACCTCTCGCCATATCGTGCATGTGGACATGGACGCCTATTTCGCCTCGGTGGAGCA
>NZ_JAZHDB010000085.1:0-22928 GCF_036584575.1 Desulfolutivibrio sp. | reverse complement strand
AGCCGCCCGGCCGCCCGGACCCAGGTTCCGTCCTCGGGCAGCGCGCCGTCCGGGGGGCGCACCACGAATCCCACGGCCGTGGCGTCGGCGAAGCAGCAGAAAAGGGCCACCCGGTACAGCCCGAAAAGTCCCTGGCGGTCGAGTTCCGGATCGCGGCGCACGAATCCGCGCACGGCGAATCCGGGGCCCGGGTGCTGGGACAGTTCGCCATTTTCCGCCAGATCGTAGAGCTCGCCGGTGTTGATGCGCAGATAGCCGGTTTCGTCTTCGGGGACTTCCTCGGCCTTTTCCGCCTCGGCGACGCCCCAGGCCTCACCCCGGGAGCCGAAGGGATCGGTGGCGGGCAGGCTGGCCAGGGCCAGCCCGAGCATGAGGGCGAAGGCCAGGGTGCGCCCCCCTGCTGGGCGCGGCGGCCGAAACAGGGCGAACAGGCCAAGCCCGGCCATGACCAGGGCGGCCGTTGCGGTGACGGGCCGGAAGCGGGGATGCAGGTAGCGCCAGTACGTCTCCCCGGACAGCAGATAGGCCATGAACAGGGCCAGCCCGAGGAGCAGCAGGGCGTCCACGCGGCCCAGGAGGTTTTTTTTTGTGTTGTGCATGGTTGGAGATTGTCGGTTTTATGGTCCGAAGAGCGACAGGGCATAGGACAGGGCAAAGACCATGACCGGCGGCACGATCAGAAGCGCCGTCACCACCCGGCGCGTGAACACGGCCTGGAACATGATGGCCAGTTTGATGTCCAGCATGGGCCCCAGCGCCAGGAAGGCCAGCTTGGCGCTGGCTGGAAAGGTGGTGAACGAGGCGGCCACGAAGGCGTCGGCCTCGGAGCACAGGGACAACAGGATGGCCAGGAGCATCATGGCCATGATGGACAAGAGCGGGTCGGTCTCGAACAGCGTGAGCATCGTCGAGGGGGTCAGGGTCTTGAAGGCGGCGGCGAACAGGCTGCCCAGGATGAGCATGCCGCCCATGTCCAGAAATTCGCCTGCGGTGTGGGAGAAGACGGCCGCGATCCGGGCCTTCGCTCCGCTCGGCGCCCCGGTCGGGGCGGTCTCTGATCCGGCGCCCGTCGCACCCGTCGCGTCCGTCGCGTCCGTCGGGCCATGGTCGTGGCCGCAGCCGCAGGCGCAGGCCGGGCCGGGCCCGGCCGGATGGAGCAGGATGTCCTGGGCGGAGAGCCTGGACAGGGCCAGCCCCATGCCTAAGGCGGTGATCGCGCCCATGGCCGTGCGGGCGGCCATCATGAACCAGTCGCCCTGGAAGGCGGTATAGGTGGAGGCCATGACCACGGGGTTCACGATGGGCGCGGCCAGCATGTAGGTCATGGCCGAGGCCGGTGGCACGCCCTTTTGCAGCATGCGCCGCACGATGGGCACGATGCCGCATTCGCACACGGGCAAAAAAAGCCCGGCGAAAAGCCCGGCCAAGACCCCGGGCACGGCGCGCTTGGGAAAGAGGCGCTGCATGCGTTCGGGCGGCACGAAACATTCGATGAGCGCGGCCAGAAAGGAGCCCAAAAGCAGAAACGGCGCGGCCTCAAGGAAAATCGCCGTGGCCGTCATGGCGAAAAATCCCAGGCCTTCGAAGGGGGCGTCGAACATGGTGCCGGTGGTAGCCCCGGTTGGGGGGCGGCGTCAATGTGGGGCGGCGGCTTCGCTCCGGCGACGTTTCGGTGAAACCTGGGCGCGCCCGCTTGCCTCGCGCCCCCGACTCGTTTACCGTCCGGCATGGTTTGAAAACCGATATCGTGGAGGATTCCATGCTGGATACCATCGTCGAACTGCTCGGCAAAGACGCCGATTCCCTGCTCGGACACACCTGCCAGACCATCGCCAGGGAGAATCTGCACCTTCCCGGCCCTGATTTCGTGGACCGCATCTTCATCCCCACCGACCGCAGCGTACCGGTGCTGAAAAACCTGGCCGCCCTGTTCGGCACGGGCCGCCTGGCCGGGACAGGCTACATGTCCATCCTGCCCGTGGACCAGGGCATCGAGCATTCGGCCGGGGCCTCTTTCGCCCCCAACCCCATCTATTTCGACCCCGAAAACATCGTGAAGCTGGCCCTGGAGGCCGGTTGCAACGCCGTGGCCTCGACGCTTGGGGTGCTGGGCAGCGTGGCCCGCACGTATGCCCACAAGATTCCCTTCGTGCTCAAGCTCAATCACAACGAACTCCTGAGCCTTCCCGCCATCTACGACGAGACCCTGTTCGCCTCGGTGGAGCAGGCCTACGACATGGGGGCTGCGGCGGTCGGGGCCACCATCTACTTCGGCTCGCCCGAGTCCCGCCGCCAGATCCTGGAAATCAGCAAGGCCTTCCGCCGGGCCCACGAACTGGGCATGGCCACCATCCTGTGGGCCTACACCAGAAATCCGGCCTTCGTGAAAGACGGCGTGGACTACCATGTCTCCGCCGACCTCACCGGACAGGCCAACCACCTGGCGGCCACCATCGAGGCCGACATCGTCAAGCAGAAGCAGCCCACCGTGAACGGCGGCTACACCGCCATCGGCTTCGGCAAGACCGACAAGCGGGTCTACACCGAACTGTGCACGGACCATCCCATCGACCTGACCCGCTATCAGGTGGCCAACTGCTACATGGGCCGGGCCGGGCTCATCAATTCCGGCGGCGCGGCCGGGGCGGCGGATTTCGCCGAGGCCGTGCGCACGGCGGTCATCAACAAGCGGGCCGGGGGCATGGGGCTTATTTCCGGCCGCAAGGCCTTCCAGCGGCCCATGGCCGAGGGCATAAAGCTCCTGCAGACCATCCAGGACGTCTATCTCTGCAAAGACGTGACCATCGCCTGATCCTGTCCCGCCCGACAGCGCCCACCGGACGGCGCAGCGCCAGAAACCACCTCGGCCGGATGCTTTCCGGCCGGGGTGTAACCGTTTCCATCCTTCGCGCGACATGGGCTTATGACGCGGCGCCAAAGCCCGTCATATCAAAACGAAGGAGAACCCCTATGAAACGCATCCTTTCCCTCACCTTCCTGGTCCTGGCCCTTTGCAGCGGCGTGCTGGCCCTGGCGGGACAGGTTCCCGACGGCGACGGCCTGATCCCCAGGGAAGCCTTCCTGAGAACCCTCGTCCGCCTCGACCTCACCGAGGCCCAGAAACGCGACGTGGCCGTGGTGCTCAAGTCCCACAAGGCCGAGGCCCGGGCCGCCTTCGACCGGGTGCGGACCGCAGCCGAGCATTTTCGGAAGGCCACGGCATCCCCAGCCGCCGACGAGGCCGCCGTGCGCCAGGCCTTTCGCGGCCTGGCCGCCGCCGGGGAGGAGGCCGTGGTGGTGAAGAACAGGATCATGGCCGAGGTGCGCGGCAAGCTCACCCCCGAACAGCAGAAGCTGCTTCTGGAAAGCCGCGACCTGATCGCGGAGAAGGTGCGGGAGCGTGTGGAGACGGCCCGGGGCATCTTCGAGGAATGGATCGAAACCCATACCGTGGGCGCAAGCTGAGGCCAGGGACCGGCCGGAACATGATTCAGGCCCAAAACCATGACGATTCCGGGGACTCGGGCCGTGTGGCCCGAGTCCTCGGCGGCGACAAAAACGCCTTTGAGGTGTTGGTGCGCGCCCACAAGGCCGCCGTGGCCCGCATCGTCTCGGCCCATGTCCCGGACGGGCAGGTGGCCGAACTGGTCCAGGAGACCTTCGTGCGGGCCTACGTTTCGCTTCCGGGGTATCGGGCCGACAGTCCCTTTTCCCACTGGCTGTCGGTCATCGCCGTGCGGGCCTGCCACGATTTTTGGCGCATGCGCTACAAGAGCCGGGAGATCCTGCACGCCGACCTTTCCGAGGCCGGGCGGGCCATGGTGGACAACACCCCGGACGTGTCGGCCCAGCCCGCCGAGGAGGCGGTCGCCGGAGATCAGGCGAGGCGGTTCTTGGCGGAGGCCCTGGACCGGCTGTCGGCCACAGATCGCATGGTCCTGGTGCTGACCTGCCTGGAGGAGCGTTCCACGGCCGAGGCCGCCGAACTTTTGGGCATCAGCCGGGCCAATGTGAAGATTCGGGCGTTTCGGGCCAGGAAGGCCCTGCGCGCCATGCTGGAAACGACGTCTTTTATGAGGTGAGCGCCATGACCACGAAACGAAACGACCAAGCGGACAGGCTGGCATGTCTGCGCCGGGCCCACGCCGACCGTCCCGTGCCCGGGGTGAATGAGCGCGCCGTGCGGGCCATCATGGCCCGGATTGACGAACTGCCCGCGTACCGCCGGAAAGAGCCCTTTCATATCCCATGGGAACGCCTGTCCCGGGTGTTTTATCCTTTTGCCGCCGCCTCGGCCGTGGCCGCAGGCGTCTGCGCGGTCTGGAGTCTTTCCCTGGAGCAGGGGCTGGACTGGCTGCTTCTGCGCACGGTGCTGGCCGATCCCACGGGGCTTTCCGCGTTGCGCCTGGCCGGACTGTAGCCATGGGGACACGATCATGAAAAATTGGAAACCTCTCCTTGCGGCCTGCATCATCTTCCTGTCCGGGGCGGTGCTGGGCGTGGCCGGAACCCGGCTTTACGTGCAACGGGCGGTGCTGCGCACCGTGGCCGGGGACATGGCCCAGGTGGAAGGATTGATCATGGGCCGTCTGGACGACAAGCTGGACTTAAGCGACGAACAACGCCGGGAACTGCGGCCCATCCTGGCCAGGGCCCTGGGCGAACTGTCGGCGATCCGCCAGGAATCGCGGCCCAAAGCGGATGCCGCCATCGACCGGGCCGTGGCGGACATGAAGCCGCGCCTGACCCCGGAGCAGGGGGAGGCCCTTTCGGCCATGGCCGCCCGGTTCCGGGCCGCCAGGGGTGCGCTGGACGGCGCGTCACGGGAATGAGCGGGCTGTGTCACCATGCCGTCACGGTGTTTTGGGAAGCATGGGGCGATTGCCTAAACCGTTCCGGCGCGTCGCGCCGCCCACCCCGCAAAACATGGAGGAACCGGCTATGGTGTTGCACAGACTCTCTTCCCGTTCGGCCCTGGCCTTTTTGGCTGTGGCTGCGCTTCTGTGTTGTGGACAGGCCGCGTCTGCGGCCGAAAAACAGGCCAAATACGTCTTTTTCATCATCGGCGACGGCATGGCCCAGCCCCAGCGCACCTCCACGGAGATGTTTCTGGCGGCCAGGGAGGGCAAACCCCACGGCACGGTCAAGCTGGCCATGAGCCAGCTTCCGGCCCACGGCATGATGACCACCCACGCCGCCAACTCCATCATCCCCGACTCGGCGGACACGGCCACGGCCATGGCCTGCGGGGTCAAGACCAACTCCGGCATGCTCGGCGTCACCCCGGACAACAAGCCCGTAAAAAATGTGGCCGAACTGGCCAAGGAAAAAGGCAAAAAGGTGGGCGTCATCTCCACCGTGTCCATCGACCACGCCACCCCCGGCGGCTTTTACGCCCACCAGGAAAGTCGCGACAACTACCATGAAATCGCCCATGAGCTGGTGAAAAGCGGCTTCGATTTCTTCGGCGGCGGCGGTTTCAAGGATCCGGCCGGTAAAAAATCCAAGGCCCCCCAGGGCGACGCCATCGAGGCCGCCAAGGCCGCCGGATACAAGGTCGTCACCGGCCGTGAGGGCTTCGAGAAGCTTTCCCAAAACGACGGCAAGGTCATCGTCGTGAACGAATGGCTCCAGGACAGCCAGGCCATGCCCTACATGATCGACCGCACCAAAAAGGACTTAAGCCTGGCCGAACTGGTGACCAAGGCCGCCGAGGTGCTGGACGGCCCGCAGGGCTTTTTCATCATGGCCGAAGGCGGCAAGGTGGACTGGGCCTGCCACGCCAACGACGCAGCCGGGGCCATCGGCGACGTGCTGGACGTGGACGCGGCCGTGGTCGCGGCCCAGGAGTTCGCCAAAAAGCATCCGGACGAGACGCTTATCCTGGTCACGGGCGACCATGAGTGCGGCGGCCTGACCATCGGCTTCGCCGGGACCAAGTATAACAGCTTCTACAACGTGCTCACCGGCCAGAAGATGTCCTTCCAGGCCTTCACCGACAAGATGGCCGAGTTCAAGAAGTCCTGCGGCGGCAACTGCTCCTTCGATGCGGTCAAGCCCGTCGTCGAGGAGACCTTCGGGCTCAAATTCGCCGGAGACGCCAAGGACGCCGCCGTGCTCAAGGAATTCGAGGTGGCCAAGGTCAAGGAGGCCTTCGACCTGTACATGGCCGCCCCGGCCGACGCCAAAAGCGGCTATGGCGCGGACGGCAAGGATCCCCAGAGCTACCTGCTCTACGGCGGCTACAACCCCCTGTCCGTGACGCTCACCCACCTGCTCAACCAGAAGGCGGGCCTGGGCTGGACCTCCTATTCCCACACCGGCGTGCCGGTCACCGTGTCCGCCGGCGGGGCCGGGGCCGAGGCGTTTGGCGGCATGTACGACAACACCGACATCGCCAAGAAACTGAAAAGCGCCATGGGCCTGCCCGCCGCCCAGGTGGCCTCGAACTAGGCCTAAGCGCGGCATGATCCCTCCCGGGGCGGCGCGGCGATTTCGCCTGCGCCGCCCCTTTGTCGTACGGCATGAAGGCCTGGCCGGAGGGAAGGCCTCCGGCGGTCCAAGGGCGCAGCCCTTGGCGATCCCGTAACGGTTTGAGCCTGTGACCCTGACCTGTTGGTGAAAGGAGCCCGAATGATTCCCACGGAGCCTAAAAGGCGGCGCGATGCGCTGCTGTCCCTTTTTTTTCTGGTCCTGACCGTGGGGTTGGCCTTTCTGCCCACGGGGTACGAGTCGCACATCGACGAGAACGCCGTGCAGTGCAAGGGCCGGGTGCTGTCCGTCAGCGACGCCGACGTGTTGCAATTCGGGCTGGTGCGCACGGGCATCCAGGCCGTGGAGCTCGAAATCCTGGACGGGCCCCACGCCGGGCAGACCGTGCGGGGCTTAAACCAGCTTCTGGGCAAGATGGAGATGGACAAGCTCTTCGTGCCCGGGGACACGGCCCTGGTGGTGCTCACCCGCAACGCGGCCGGGGAGGTCACCCACGTCAATCCCGTGGACCACTACCGCCTGGGCTTGGAACTGGTGCTTTTCGGGCTTTTTGTCGCCCTGCTTCTGGCCTTTGGGGGCTGGACCGGGGCCAAGGCCCTTTTGTCCTTCGCCTTTTCCGGCCTGGTCATCTGGAAGATCCTCATCCCGTCGTTTTTAAACGGCTACAATCCGGTCCTGGTGTCCCTTGGCGTGGTCACCATCCTCACGGCCTGCGTCATCTTCCTGGTGGGGGGGGTGACCCGCAAGGGGACCACGGCCTTTCTGGGGGCCATGCTGGGGGTGGGCACGGCCTGCGTCCTGGCCCTGATCTTCACCGACCTGTTCCGGCTGCACGGGGCCATCAAACCCTTTGCCGAGAGCCTGCTGTACACCGGCTACGGCCATCTGGACCTGAAGCGCATCTTCGTGGCCGCCGTGTTCATCGGCTCCTGCGGGGCCATGATGGACCTGGCCATGGACGTGGCCGCCAGCATCGAGGAGGTGGCCCGGGGCATGCCCGGGGCCGGTCGTCGCCAGCTTCTGGGCGCGGGGCTGCGGGTGGGCCGGGCCGTAGTGGGCACCATGACCACCACGCTGCTCTTCGCCTATTCCGGCGGTTACATCGCCCTGCTCATGATGTTCATGGCCCAGGGGGTGCCGCTTTCCAACCTCTTCAACCTCATCTACGTGGCCGCCGAGGTCTTAAACACCCTGGTGGGCAGCTTCGGACTGGTGGCCGTGGCCCCGTTCACGGCCCTGGTGGGCGCATTTTTATTCGGCGCGCCGCGTCTGGCCGCCCGGGAGACTGAACGCGCCCCGGCCTGATCCGGACGAACACGGCCAGATCCGGATGTCGCCGGACGGACCTGGCCGGACCCGGACGAAATGGGGCGCAGGCGCGAGAAAAGGGAGGCGCCGGGGTTTCTTTTTGCGGCCGAATCGGTGAGGATGGCAGCATCGAAAACCTCTTCGCGCCCTCTGGGGCGTCCCAAGGAGCGAGCCCATGACATCCGAATCCCATCCTGCGTCCCTTTCTCGTCGCGAATTTATGGGGTTTGCCGCAGGCGCGGGCCTTGTGCTGTCGTCGCTGTCCGCCATGTCCGGCTTGGTCGGCCTGTCTGGAACGGAAGCCTTCGCCGCCGACGGCCCGGTCTTCGCCCTGCCGCCCCTGCCCTATGCGGAAAACGCCCTGGAGCCGCACATCTCGGCCAGAACCGTCAGCTTCCACTACGGCAAGCACACCAAGGCCTATTACGACAACGCCAACGAACTGCTGAAAGCGGTGAGCCCGGCCCCCGCGAGCCTTTCGGCGGTGTTCCTTGCGGCCGGAAAGGATCCGGCGGCCCTGGCCCTTTTCAACAACGCGGCCCAGGCCTTCAACCACACGTTTTACTGGAAGGGCCTGACCCCGGGCGGCCCCAAGGCCCCTGCCGGGAAGCTGGCGGAACTCATCACCGCGTCTTTCGGGGACTTCGAGGCCATGAAAAAGGAACTGGCGGCCGCCTCGGTGAGCCAGTTTGGCAGCGGCTGGGGCTGGCTGGTCTTAGACGGCGGCGCGCTCAAGGTCGTCAAGACGCTCAACGCCGCCAACCCCCTGCAAAACGGCCAGAAGCCCATCCTGACCGTGGATGTCTGGGAGCACGCCTATTATCTGGATTATCAGAACCGCCGGGCCGACTACGTCAAGGCCGCGCTGGACAACCTGGTGAACTGGGACGTGGCGGCCGCCAACCTGGGGTAGCCGGGAGAGCGGGCGTCGTGGCCTTCATGCCACCGTCCGGCCGGGCGTGGACCCGGGCCGTCGCGCAGCCGCCGCTTGCGTCGTCGGGGGCGTTTTGGAGAGGATGCGGCGCGGCGTCGTTTTTTCGAATGGACCTGGGTTTGTGGTACGGGATGCGCCCCTACAGCAGCCGGTATTCCCGGTTGCGCCAGGAGGCGATGTTGACCTGGACCTGCCGGGCCAGGCGCAGGAAGAGGAAAAACAGGATGGCGGCGGCCACGACGATCCGGATATGGCTGGCCGACTCCTGTACGAACACCGGGCCGAGTTTCATGATGGGCAGGACGATGAAGGCCAGGGACGCCAGCGTGCCCAGGAGGCCATAGCACCAGAACGCCAGGCGCTCCCGGCGCGTGGGGGGGCGGACATGTTTCCGGACAGCGGCGGGGGCGGCCCAGGTGAAAATCCGCTGGCGCAAATAGGCGAAGGAACGCTCCCGCAGCCGCGCGATCCCCAGCGCGTCCGTGAGCATGGCATAGGCGTCCATTTTGAGAAACGGGTTGGCGTTCATCGTCAGCCCGCAGTAACTGATGAAGCTGAAGGCTCGCCAGATCATGCTCCAGGCTGGGGCGGCATCGGCCGTCCAGGCGGCCATCCACAGGCCGAGACCGAGAAAGGCGAAGGTGGTCAGCATCCCGGACAGGGAGACCAGCACCTTTTGGCCGACTTTGGGGAGGGCGTGGGCCGAGGTGCTGTCGCAATAAAAAACGAAGATGACCCATGAGAACACGACCCCCATGTGATGCACCCGGCCGCCGAAATGTTTACAGACCAGGCCATGGGCCAGTTCGTGGACCCCGGCCATGACCAGGACCGCCAGGTACAGGACGGCCAGGGCCAGGGGGGGCGCGTCGCCGATGGTCTCAAGCTTGACGGCCAGGGGGATGTTTTCCAGGCGGGTCAGCAAGGGATAGAGGCCCGAGGCGCCGAGAGCCAGGAGAAAGCCCGCGCCAAGCGGCCCGACAAACCAGCCCAGGCTGTTGTGCAGGGCCGTGATCACGGCGTCGGGGCGGGGAATGACGAAGTTGGGCCTGGTCAGGCGGAAAAGCCGTTTTCGCCAGGACTCCCCCGGGGGGCTTTCGCCGTGCAGCATGCCGCCTTTTTCCATGCGCTCATGGAGAATGGCCAGGGTGCGCGGCGCAATCAGGCCCGCGTTCTCGATGTGCTCCATGTAGATGTCGTGGATGGTCCGCTGTCCGTCAAGGCGCTCCACGACATAGCATTCCTTGGGCCCGAGTTTGAGCGCGACGCCCGTGGCGGGATTGTAGAGGATGCCCCGGCGGGGTTTGCCCGCCTCCGGGGGGCGTATCTCCAGGGTGGCCGTGGCCGTGAGTTGCGGCGTCAGGCGCATGACCCACGACTCCCCCTCGAGTCCCTCCTGACGACGGTATTTCACCAGAGACAGCACGTGCCGGGCCCCCTCCACCCGAAAAAACACCTTGTCCATGCGCCGTTTGATCAGGTGCAGCCACAGGGCGTCGGCATTGAGGGCGTCGATGTCCCGGCTAGTCTCTGGCGTCTCGTATTCGCCTACGGCCAGGGGATTGAGGGGGATTTTGCCGTTGTAGGACAGTTCCACGGTGACGGCCTCGCCCGTGGCGGCCAGGCTGATGCGGCAGGGTTCCCGGAGGCCGAGTTTTCCGGAGGCCACGGCCAGGTTGTCGAAGGCCTCGAGGACGGCGGCGGCGACTGTCCGGCACAGACGGGCGGGAAAGCGCATGCGCGCAAAAAACCGTCGCACCACGTCCTCAAGCATGGGCATCCATTCCGGATCGGTCGGCAGTTGCAGGACCACGCGGCGTTTGGGCACGTTGGTTCCCCCCCCGGCGAGGATGGGGCGCAAGGCGTCCTACATTGCCCGCACGGCGTGAAAAAATCCCAGGCCCAGACTGGCCACGCGGCCGCTGTCCTCGGCCACGGAGGATTCCGTCTCGGGCTGTCGGGGCAGAACCAGCCAGGCATGCCGGGCTGAGTTTTCCACCACGGAGATGCGCATTCCTTCGCGCACGTCCATTCCTTCCTCGCGCATCACGGCCACAGGGTCGGCAAGAAGCTTTTTCTTGAAGGTCTCGTCGGCCCAGGCCTTGGCCACGATCCGGTTCCACACGGCCGGGCGTTTTTCAAACAAGTCGTCGCCCATGACAATCTCCTCGTGGATGGGGTTTGCGTGTTGTCGTTCCAGGGTGCGCCGGGTTTCATACGCATGTGTGGCATCATGCCCCATGGCCCGCCGCAGGGGGATGCCGGTCTCATGACGGCTTGAAGAAAAGAACTTACGGCGTCTTCAAACGCCTGGGCCGGGGAGCAGCGGAAAAACCCCGACTAATTTGGTAATGATAATCAATATCGTATGTCAAGGGGTTTTGCGTCTGCCGGCGGGAAACGGGACAAATGGAGAACCGTTTGTCTTTTGTCCTGCATTCGGAGTAGGGATTGTTCTTGACGCCGCACGAAAACAGACATAGAAGATGTACGGAATGTGTACAGCATGACGGAGGAATTATGTCGATATTCAAACAGGATAAAGAAGTTAAGCGTATGATTTTCAATGTTGATTCCGAGATAGCCGAGCGTATTGAGGCTGTCCGGGAAGAGGCGCGGGGCTTTGGAAAAAAGCTTGATGTTGACAAGGCTGTGAACAGTGGGTTGGAGAAGTTCCTCAAAAAGGCCGAGAAAAAGATGGAAGAGATGCGGCATGAGGCCAAGGGCAAAAAACGCCACCAGCCCGCCGACCTCGTTTCCCGCCCGGACGATTCCCCGGCCCTGCCCGAGGAAAAGGCCCTGGCCGAAAAAACGCCTTCCCAGCCTGCCGTCCCGACCCCGGGCCAGCTCATGGCCAAGGTCAAGGACAACCTCCTTTTCGAGGGCGCCGACACGTCGGAAAAACAATAATCAACAACAAAACACGAAGGGAGAAGGAACATGGGAAAGCACGGCATCAGCCTTAAGGGCACGGTGGATTTCGCCAGCGCCAGCGCGCTGTTGGGCGACCTGGTCAAAAGCTTCGGGGAAAAGACCGTGTGTCTGCAGAAAGGATCGGAGTTTTGCACCCTCAAGCCCGGGGAGACCGTGAGCTTCGAGATCGAGGCCGAGCGCAAAAAAAACCGGCAAAAGCTGGTGATCGAGCTGTCCTGGCTGGATGAGGTTCCGGTTCAGGAGGCCGAGGCCGTGAAAATCACCTCTGTCGAACCCGAACTCCTGCCCGAGCCCGAGCCCGAAGCTGAGACCCCGGCCGAAGCCGTCTTTCCTGAGGCCTCGCCGTGCCCGGTCGTCGTCGAGCCCCCGAAAAAGGACGAGGAATCCACCCCGGGCAAAAAATCCAAAAAGTAGCCCGTGCGGCGTCCCTTTTGAAAGCGGGCGTCGTTTGTAAAAACATCGCATCCCGCCGTGTGCACAGTGAAATTCGTGCTGGCGAATTTCATGGACAGGACATGGCCGTCGCCGCCTCACCGGGGTTGTCCGCCATGCCGGACGGCCCCGGGGAGGCGTTTATCCCTCGTCCTGCGGTCGCAGGCCGTGCCGCTTCATGCGCCAGCCGAGTTGGCGGGGCGTCAGGCCGAGCTCCTGCGCCGCCCGGATCCGCACCCAGCCGTGGCGTTCCAGGGCCGCACGCACCCGGTTCTTCTCCATGTCCCACAGGGTGTCCGCCGATGGGGCGTTTTTTTTCGCGCCATCCGGGCCGGAGTCGCCCCCGGGAGGCAGGGAAAAGGTCCGCGCCGGGAGATCCCCCACATCCAGGCGTCTGCCGGTGCGTGACAAAAGGGCCTCGGCTGCCAGGGTCAGCGCCTCCGCGTCGTTTCCCGGCCAGGGATAGGCGCGCAGGGCCTTCACGGCCCGGGGCGTGAACGACAGCCGCTCCCCGGCCCGGCCGGCCAGAAGTTCCACGGCCCGTTGCAGGAGGATGGGCACGTCGTCCGGCCGTTCCCGCAGGGAGGGCAGGCGGATCGTCCGCAAGCCGCCGTCGCCGGTTTCGGGCTGGCCAAGCAGGGCCGTAAGCTCCGGGACGCGTCGCCGCAACGCCTCGGGGGCCATGCTCGATCCCAGGATCACCCGGACCCTCGCCCGACGCCGGGCGGCCGAATGGCGTCGCGTAAACCAGCCCTCGCGCACAAGGCGCACCAGCCGGACGGCGGCGTCCCCTGGGACCGGGTCCGTCCCGGCCGGATCGCGGGCCAGGGCGGCCACATCGGCCACGTAGAGCGTTCCTCCTGCGGCGTCCTCCACCGCGCCGAGGCGGGCGGCGCCGCTGGCGTCGCGTCCGAAGACCTCTTCCATGACCTCCGCCCGGGCGGCCGCAAAGGGCCGCGCGGCCCGGGGCGACAGTTCGTGGATGAGCCGGGCGAACTGGGCCTTGCCCGTCCCCGGTTCACCCCAGAAAAGGACCGTGCCCGGTTCACGGGCCGCCCGCTCCACCTCCAGGCGCACCCCCGCCAGCCCCGGACAGCCCCCCGGGCCGAAGGCCTCGGCGAATCCCGCCAAGACCCGGCTGCGCAGGGCCACCGTCTCGGCGGCCTGGGCGGCCCGCAGATCCGCCAGATAGAGGCCGGACTCCACGGCCCGGGCCAGAAGCTCCGCCGCAACGGGCATGGCCGTAAGCCCCGGTCCCTGCGAAGCGATTTCGGCCGCAAACGCCCCCCGCGCCTCGCCACCGTCCGGATGGGGCGCGCCGAAGGCGGCCACGGCCAGCCTGGTCCCGGTTGCATGGTCCGGATCACCGAAAAAGACCGCCCCGGCCTCCGGAGACGCCTCCCCTCCCTGGGCCCGGACCAGATGCGGCGGGCCGGGATGCAGGTAGTCCCGCAGTTTCTCCCCGCAAACGTCCCACTTCCCGACGTCCGGCGCGACGGCCCGCAGGCGGGGCGCCTCGTCGCCGGGCAAAAGGAGGATCACCCCGGCCCGGGCGGCATGGGACGCGGCCACGAACGCCGACAACATGCCGTGCAGCAGATCGTCCAGGGCGGCGCCCGGCGGGGTGTCGCCGGAAAGGGGCCGCCAGGCCCGGATCATCCCGGTCACGATGTCCAACGGTGAAAAAGCGCTGTGCATGCCTGCCTCCTATCATCCTTTGCCGCGACTTTCACCGGGTTTGCCGCCCGCCTCCTCATCCGCCCCGGCCGATCCGGGGATCGCGGTTTGCGCCGGGGACGATCTTGGGTACACTGCGTCCGCCGACGCCGCAGCCCGTCCCGGGTGGTCATCCGGGAGGAGTTTTCGTCTCGCCGACCGCACCCCAATCACGGAGACGCCGCATGGAACGCCCCTGGCATGCCCTGTCCGCAACGGACGTGGCCCGCACCCTGGAGGTGGACCTCGTCCGGGGACTCGACCCTGAAGAGGCCCGCAAGCGCCTGGAAACGCATGGTCGCAACGAGCTGGTCCGGGAGGAGGGGGCAAGTCCCTGGGCGATTTTTCTCGGCCAGTTCAAAAACCTCCTCATCCTCATCCTCATCGCGGCCATCATTCTCTCGGCCCTGGTGGGCGAGGTGGTCGACGCGGCCATCATCGCGGTCATCGTGGCGTTTTGCGCGGTGCTCGGCTTCGTGCAGGAATACCGGGCCGAAAAGGCCCTGGCGGCCCTGCGCAGGATGCTGGCCCCGGAGACCACGGTCCTGCGCGACGGCGAGACCCTGCGCATCGATTCCCGGGACATCGTGCCTGGCGACGTGCTGGCCCTGGAGGCCGGGGACAAGATTCCGGCCGACGCCCGGGTGGTCGAGTCCCACGTCCTGCGCTGCGACGAGGCCCCCCTGACCGGTGAATCCGTGCCCGTGGGCAAGTCCTGCCCGGCCCTGGACCCCGAGCTTGGCACGGCGGACCAGAAAAACATGGTCTTCACCGGCGCCACCGTGACCTACGGCCGGGGGCGGGCCGTGGTCACGGCCACGGCCATGGATACGGCGTTCGGGCGCATCGCCAAAGAGGTGGCGGCGGTGAAGACCGAAAAGACCCCCCTGGAGAAACGCACCGAGGAGATCGGCAAGTGGCTGGGCATCGTGGCCACGGGCATCTGCGTGCTGGTGGCCGGTATCAGCGTGTGGCGGGAATACGGCACGGGCCTGGTGGACCTTAAATTCCTGATCACCGTGACCATGTTCGCCGTGGCCCTGGCCGTGGCCGCCGTGCCCGAGGCCCTGGCGGCCATCGTCACCGGCGCGCTGGCCATCGGCATGCGCGAGATGGCCAAAAAACACGCCCTGGTGCGCAAGATGCCCGCCGTGGAGACCCTGGGCTGCACCACGGTCATCTGCACGGACAAGACCGGCACCCTGACCCGGGGAGAGATGACCGTGCGCCGCTTGGTCCTGGCTTCGGGGGGGCTTACGGTCACCGGCGGCGGCTATGCGCCCGTGGGCGAGGTGTGCGGGCGGTCCGGGGCCGTCCGCCCCGGGGCGCTTCCCCACGACCTGGAGGCGCTTTTGCGGTGTGCCGTGCTGTGCAACGACGCCGATCTGGCCGAGGTCGAGGGCAAATGGGCCATCCGGGGCGACCCCACCGAGGCGGCCCTGGTGGTGGCCGCCGCCAAGGCCGGGATTCTCCGGGCCGAGGCCTGCCGGGCCTGCCCCCGCCTGGACGAGTTGCCCTTTTCCTCGGAACGCAAGCGCATGACCACCATCCATGATCTGCCGGGTTGCGGGCGCACGGCCTGCATGAAGGGCGCGCCGGAGATGGTTCTGGCCCGCTGCACGCGGCTGCTCGACGGCGACGCGGTGCGGGAGCTTTCGCCCGCCGACCGGGCCGCCTTCCTGGCCGAAAACGAGGCCCTGGCCGGGCAGGCCCTGCGTGTCCTGGCCCTGGCCCATGTTCCCCTGGAGGCCGCCTCCGGCCCGGCCTGCGACGAGGACGCCGTGGAGCGGGACATGATTTTTCTGGGGCTTGCCGGCATGATGGACCCGCCGCGCCCCGAGGCCGCGCATGCCGTGGCCGTGTGCCGTTCGGTGGGCATCCGGCCGGTGATGATCACCGGCGACCATGCCCTGACGGCCCTGGCCGTGGCCAGGGAGATCGGCATCTGGCGGGAGGGGGAGGAGGTCATGACCGGAGAGGAACTGACCCGGCTGACCGAGGCCCAGTTCGCCGACCGGGTGGCGAAGGTGTCGGTCTACGCCCGGGTGTCGCCCATGGACAAGCTGACCATCGTCAAGGCCTGGAAGGCGCGCGGCGAGGTGGTGGCCATGACCGGGGACGGGGTCAACGACGCCCCGGCCCTCAAACACGCCGACATCGGCGTGGCCATGGGCATCTCGGGCACAGAGGTGGCCAAGGAGGCCGCCGACATGGTGCTCACCGACGACAATTTCGCCACCATCGTCACGGCCATCGAACAGGGGCGCTGGATCTACGACAACATCAAGAAATACCTGGCGTTTCTCATTCAGTGCAACCTGACCGAGGTGGCGGTCATCGGCGGGGTGGTGTTAGCGCTCGGGCCGGAATACCTGCCGCTTCTGCCTGCGGCCATCCTCTACATCAATCTGGCCACGGACGGATTGCCCGCCCTGGCCCTGGGCGTGGCCCCGCCGGACCCGGACATCATGCAGCGACCGCCGCGCGATCCCAGGGAAAGCGTGTTCTCCCGGGATGTCATCGCCTTCATCCTCCGGGCCCTGGTCATTGAGATTCCGTTTTTCTTTTTCCTGTTCTTCAACGACCTGGGCGACATGGCCCATGCCCGTACGGAGATATTTTTCCTTTTTATCATCGTGGAGGTGGTCATCGCGCTCAACTGCCGGTCCCTGCGCTACAGCGTCTTCACCGCGCCGCCCCACAAGTGGCTGGTTTTGGCCGTGGGCTGGGAACTGGCGCTCATCGCCGTGCTCATGCAGTTCGACACCGTGCGCGAGTCCTTCGGCATCATCATGCCCACGGCGAAAGACCTGACGATCATCGTCCTTTTCAGCGCGGTCATCTTCGGGATCATGGAGTTGACGAAATACGTGCTGCGGCGTCGGGACGCGCGGGTGGCGTAGAGCCTGACGGGGCTGCCGCCCCGGTCCCCGCCCGGTGCGCGAAGATTCGGGGCTGCCGCCCCGGTCCCCGCCCGGGGGGACAATCGTCCCCCCGGACCCCCCGTCCCCGGCCGCTGGTCCCGATGCTAAGCATCGGAACCAGCGGCCGGAAAAACGGGGAGTGGGGGGGCGTGCGTCAAAGGGGGTTGACGAGGGGCGAAAAGTGAATAAAGTATCTGCGAACATGCTTAAACAAATTGTACCCAAAACCTCCGGCGGGGCGGTGGCCGACCGCCTGGCCCGCATCTGCAAGGTGCTCGCCGTGGACACCCGGGTCCGCATGCTGGAGATGCTCGCCCAGCGTCAGATGTGCGTCGGGGCCCTGGCCCGGGCCCTGGCCATCACCCCGGCCGCCGTGTCCCAGCACCTGCGCATCCTGCGCGACGCCGGGGCCGTGGTGGCCGACAAGCAGGGCTATTTCGTCCATTACCGGGCCGCCCCCGACACCCTGGCTGCCTGGGGCCGCGAGGCGGCGGCGTTTTTTACGGCGGGGCAGGAAAAGCCGGTGGCAGGCGAATCCGGCGCGGCCCCCACGCCTGCGGGACATGGGGAAGCGGCTTCCTGACCGGTTTTTTTTGTGCCGCACCATAGTATGTGCGCGAAAACTTAAATGTTGTCCGCCGTGGCAAGGCGGAAAGGGCGCGACGATGACCCACGCAATCCAGGCGGTGGATTTGAAGAAGCACTTCGGCGAGGTGGCCGCCGTGGCCGGGGTGTCGTTCGCCGTGGACCAGGGGGAGCTTTTCGGACTTCTGGGCCCCAACGGAGCAGGCAAGTCCACCACCATCAACATGCTCATCGGCCTGGCCAGGCCCGACGCCGGGACCATCCATATCGGCGGCGTGGACTGCTCGAAAAATCCCAAGGCCGCCCAGCACCACATCGGCGTGGTCCCCGACGACAGCAACCTCTATCCGGAACTGTCCGGCTACGACAACCTGTGCTTCTGCGGCGCGCTCTACGGCATGGACAAGGCCGCGCGGCAAAAGCGGGCCGGGGAGCTTCTGGGGCTCTTCGGGCTCGCCCCGGCCGGGCAGCGCAAGTTCGGGGGCTATTCCAAGGGCATGAAACGCCGCCTGACCATCGCCGCCGGGATTATGCACTCCCCGGGCATCCTGTTTCTGGACGAGCCCACCACGGGCGTCGATGTGGAGAGCGCCCGGCACATCCGGGCCCTTTTGGCCGAACTGCACGCCGCTGGAACCACCATCCTTTTGACCACCCACTACATCGAGGAGGCCGAGCGCCTGTGCGGCCGGGTGGCCTTCCTGGTCAAGGGGCGGATCGTCGCCGTGGACACGGTGGAACGGCTCGTGGCCCCCTTAAGCGGCCGCCATGCCGTGCGCGTGGTGTGCGCCGGGGCGGTGGCCGGGCATATGGGAGCCCTGGCGGCAGCCTATCCCGACTGCGAGTTCATCCTCGCCGGAACGGACGCCGTCAGGGTGGAGTGCGGATTCCCGGTACGGGTGGGGGCGGTGGTGCGCTTCCTGGAGGACGCCGGGGCCGAGGTGCTGGAGGCCCGCCGCCTGCGGCCGTCCCTGGAGGACGTCTTTGTCCGGTTTACGGGCATCGAGGCCGAGGCGCTCGGCCGGGAAAAGGAAAAAGGGGGCAAGGCGGCATGAAACGGCTGACCATCTTCTGGAGCATCGTGGTCAAGGACATGCGGACCTATTACCTCAAACCGCCCAATATCAGTTGGGGGCTGCTGTTTCCCCTGGCCTGGACGGGCATGTTTTTCATCCGCTCGGGGTCCGGGCTGGAAAGCGTGATGGCCCTCTTGCCGGGGGTGGCGGCCATCTCGGTGCTTTTCGGCACCACCTCCATGCTGGCCGTGACCGTGACTTTCGAAAAAAAGAACCGGTCCTTCGACCGGCTGCTTCTGGCCCCGATTCCCTTGGAATTGCTCATGCTGGCCAAGACGGGGGGGGCGATTTTCTTCGGGGTGGTCAACGCCCTGGCGCCCATGGCCATGGCCGCCTTCCTGGTGGATCTGTCCGGGGTGGCCTGGGGGACGTTTTTCGGCGTGATCTTTTTGGTGGCCGTGGCCTCGGCCTTTCTTGGACTTTTCATTGCCGTGGCCGTCAGCGAGGTCTTTGAGGCCCAGACCTTTTCCAACTTTTTCCGGTTCCCCATGCTGTTTTTGTGTGGGCTGTTCTTCCCGGTGGCCAAGCTGCCCGTGGTGTTGCAGCCTTTTTCCTACATGTTGCCCCTGACCTACGGCGTGGACGCCCTGCGCGGGGCCATCCCGGATGCGGGCGGGGGCAATTTGCTGCCTCTGGGACTGGATGTTGCGGTTTTGGGACTCTTTTGCGCAGCACTGTTCACAGCCAGTCTGTGGAACGTGCGCCGCAAATGGATCGCCTAGGGGTGCGGCCCGTAAAAGAATACGCCCGTATTTTTTAAGAAGAAAGGAAGTCTTTCGGATTGTTGGTTGTAAAATGCCTGTGCGCGGAGTTTGCGGGCTCACCACGTGCGGCGCGCCCGTCACAACCGTCCCCGGAGGGGACAAGAGAGAGGTCCGGGGTGAGGCCGGTCAGGCGCAACGCGGCAACCCGCCGCCCGTCCCGTTCGTACCTTCCGGGCCGTTGGCCGCGTGCCCGGCGCTCACAGGCCCAAGCCCGTGGAAGTTCAGAAACCGGATCAGACCGTCCTTGCCCATGTAGCGTTCCAACTGCTTGCGATCCGTGCGCAGAAGATCCACCACGATGAGCCCGTCCAGGGCGTCGGCGAATTCATGATCCACATTGAAGGCCAAAAGCTTGCCCCCAAGCTTGAGGTACTGGCGCAGGAGCACCGGGATGCCCTTCTGGTCGGCCTCGATGTCGGCCAACAGGTCCGCCAGGTCGTTCAGGTCCGTGACCAGGGTGCGGGCCGCGTTTTTGAGCCAGTGCTGCTCCTTGAGCGGGGTGCGCGGCCGGACCAGGCGGGCCAACTCGGGAAGGGCGTTTTGTTCCTTGAAGTAGCGGGCGATGAGCTGGCGGGAGGCGGTCTTGTATTCGTTGGTGATGCTGACCGGGCCGAAAAGGATTTTGTATGTGGGGTTTTGTACGACGAAACGGGCCAGGCCTTTCCATAACAGCAAAAGCGACGAATAGCTTCTCTGGTATTCCGGACGTACGAAGGATCGCCCCATCTCCAGGGCGGGGCTGATGTGCCGCAGGAAGCGTTCCTTGAGCACGAAGAGCGTATCCGTATACAGGCCGCGCTGGCCCATGCGGGCCAGGATCTCGTCCGTGCGGCCGATGCGATAGGCCCCCACCACCTCGCGATTTTTTTCGTTCCAGATGAACAGATGCAGGTAATAGGCGTCGAAGGGGTCCAGGTCGCAGGCCTTGCCCGAGCCCTCGCCCACGCGGCGGAAGGTCAACTCCCGCAGCCGTCCTATCTCGCGCAGAACCAGGGGAAGCTGCCCGGCCTCGGCGCACAGGACCGAGAATTCGCCGCTTGTGAACATGCGGCATTCCTGGGGCAGGGCCGCGATTTCATCGGCCAAAAGCTGTGGGTCCGCCGCCGGGATGAGCGCCTCCTGCCGTCCCGGCCCCTTGGGCAGAAAAAGCTTGGGACGGGGGCGGGATTTGGCCCCCCGGGCGCCCAGAAGGTAGGAACGCAGGCGCAGGCAGCGGATGATGAGTTCGTCGGCGTTCTCCTCGCCCTCGGCCATCTGTTCCAGCCGGGAAAAGGGGATCGGGGCGCCGATGCGCACCTCGATGGGCTTGTCGGCCTTGTTGAGGAATTCCCGGGGCAGAAGGGCCGTGCGCAGCCGGGGATGCACCAGCCCCAAAAGCTGGAACAGGCGGCTGTTGGCGCCGTCGAAAAACATGGGCACCACCGTGGCCCCGGTCTTGAGGATGATGCGGGCCACCGAGGCGTTCCAGACCGGATCGGAGACGGTGGGGCGGCGGTTCTTGAACTGGAGGTGGGACACCTCGCCCGCCGGAAAGACCCCCAGGATGCCGCCCCGGCGCAGATGGGCCAGGCTCTCCTTGAGGGGGCGGATGTTCTGCTTGGCCGCATTCGAACTGCCAAACGGGTCCACGAAGATGAAAAATTCGGACAATTCGGGAACCCGCTGAAGCAGGAAGTTGGCCATGATTTTCACGTCGGGCCGCCGCGAGGCCAAAAGCCCGGCCAGGATCAGGCCTTCCAGGCCGCCGAAGGGATGGTTGGCCACCACCACCACCGGGCCGCTTTCCGGGATGCGGGCCATGTCCTCGTCGCTGACCCGGTAGGAGAAATGAAAGGCGCGCATGGAGGCGTCCACGAAGTCCCGACCGACGGCGTCGGAGGGGAGGGCCGCATAGAGCTCGTCGATGCGCGACATGCCCAACATCCGGCAAAGCGGGGCCTGGGCCAGCCCGAACAGACCCCGGAGCACGGGGCTGACGGTCTCGGGAAGGTGAATATCGAATATGGGCTTTCGCGTGGTGTCGGCCATATATCCCCCTGTGGCGCTGGTGTCGGCATTGTGCGGCGATTCGGACATCGCCCGGCTGCGATCTTGCGGCACTGTGGCGGAGGCGTGTTACGGGAGCATGATGGTTCGGTGAATTTGCACTGCTGGACGCAGGACGCGGCCTTCCAGGGCCGGAGTCGGATCCAGCCAATGCCCATGCATACCTCACATCGGGAGGTCAGGCAAGACGAACCGCATCCCGCTTTGGGCGTTGCTCCTGACTGGCTTGGCGGCCAAAGCGCCACGGACGATGCAGTCCCACCGGCGGCGACAGGTTTTTTCCCGGAGAGGCGACGCTACTGGGCGTGGTTTTGGCGGCAGAACTGGGCGCACAGGTCCGAGGCCCGGGACAGGGTTCCGGCGCAGTTGTTGATGATATTGGTCGGCTGCAGATGGTTTTTGGTGCGGCGGCAGCGGGCCAGGCAGGCGTCGAGGTCCGAGGCCTGGGTGGACAGCACGTTGGCGAAGTCGCCGCAGATGGTCGTGGAGTCGCAGGAGTTCGGCGTGGGAAAGACTTTGCAGAAGTTTTCGAAGTGCGCCAGGGTCATGGGCTGCGAGGACTTCCCGGGGGTGCAGGCCGCAAGGGCCAGGACGAGGAGGGTGCAGAAGGCGGCCAGGGGCATGTGGGCTCCTTTGTGTTTTTTCGATGAGGATTTGTCCATGATTTCGCGGTGTATGTAAAGTCTTCCGGCCGTATTGGGCCTGGGTGACAGCAAGCGGCTGGTCCCTGTCCGTTGCGCATGGTCTTGTGGGCTTCAAGGACGGAGCCAAACATGACCACCCCAGTGCTGACAACGGAACGTGGCGTCGGACGGTACGCCGGATCGACCACGGCCATGGAAATCGTCTCGGACTCGACCCTTTGCCTTATGCCGCACAGCCTGCCGCGACACTGCCCGGCCTGCGGCACCGTGTTCCACGGGTCGGTCA
This sequence comes from Desulfolutivibrio sp., assembly GCF_036584575.1. NCBI lineage: Bacteria > Pseudomonadati > Thermodesulfobacteriota > Desulfovibrionia > Desulfovibrionales > Desulfovibrionaceae > Desulfolutivibrio > Desulfolutivibrio sp. The sequence goes on along the minus strand of NZ_JAZHDB010000085.1, from coordinate 787 downwards.
TCAGCCCCGTGGCGTCCGGACCCGGGACCGCCTGCCCCTATTGTCTTCACCCCCGTACCCTGCCGATTTCCCCACAATAGTTCGTGCTCCCGGAATGGGCGTGCCCGAAGCAGGCATGCGACAAAGGGAACGACGCAGTTTTAAGGCGCCCGACACGCGGCGGCCTGCCGCCGCGCCACAACGGTTTCAACGGACCCGGCCGTGGCGGCCAGGACCGTGCCATGTCCCGGCGAAAGCTCAAGCAGTCAAGGAGGAACGCGCATGATGGGACTGTTTACCGACGATGCGGGCAACCTGTCGAGCACCCGGGTGTTCACGGCGGTCATCATCGCCGTGGTGCTGTTCAACTGGACCTACGCCACGATGCAAAGCGGCGCCTGGCAACCCCTTGATCTGGACGCCACCCTGACCTTGGCCGGGGCCCTGGCCGCCAAGGTCTGCCAGAAGTTCGCGGAGTCCGGGGGCGAGGGCGGGGATCGGACGAGTGGCCTGTGGAAATGATGGAATCGCGTGCCGACCCTGGCCTGTCCGAGGGCGATGCCCGGTTGTACGGCCTTGTCCGGCAGGCCGTGCGCGAGGAGCTCGGCGGCCCGTGCGCCTGCGGCCTGGACCAGGAGAAATGCCGGGAGATCGGCGCCCTGGCGGCCATGGTCCACGAGGCGGGCATGGAATCCATCCGGGAGAATCACCGTTTCGTGGCCGAGATGCGGGCTGGGGTGCGCCATGTGAAGATGACCGCCGTCAGCGCCGTGGTCTGCGGCGTGCTCACGGTCATCGGCGCGGGAAT